>DATMCA010000605.1:0-2071 GCA_035559015.1 Umezawaea sp.
AGTCCTCGTCGTAGTGCCCGAGCTCCTTCTCGTGCTCGCCGTGCGCGACGGCGGCGGCGCGCAGGGCCTGTTCCAGTTCCGCCACCGACCCGTAGACGACGTGGCTGATCCGGCCCGGCTGCCGCGCGGTGACCTCCTGGAGCACGAACTCGTTGCCGTCGGGGTCCTCGAAGGACAGGAACGAGCCGTAGGACTGGCGGTCCGGGTGGGGCCCCTCGACGCGGTCCTTCTCCCCGGCGTGGTGGAAGACGCCACCGGCGTCGTGGAAGATCTCGCTGGTCTTCACGCCCTTGGCGTTGAGGTCGGTCCAGGCCGCGACGATGTCGTCCACGACCAGGTGGATCCCGCGCACCGAGCCCGGTGCGGCGTTGGTGACCCCGTCACCGATGATGATCGACGCCGGCGAACCGGGCGGGGTGAAGTGCACAACCCGGAAGCCGTCGGCGCCGGTGTGGTCGACGTCCTCCCGGAACCCGAGCGTGCCGTAGAACTCCTTGGACCTGTCCACGTCCGAGACCGGCAGAACCACGATCTCGACCTTGTAGTCCACCATTTCCAGCTCCTCCGTCCCACCGGACGCCGTTCGACCTCCGGTGACCTCAGCATGGCCCCGCCAGTGGGCTCCTCGCCCCGGGGAGAACCCCCTGGGCACCCCCCGGTGTCGTCCATCCGGGGGACCCGGCCGGGGGTTCGCGGCCGGTCCGGGGTGTGGGCCGGGGGGTCCACCGGGCGTGATCGGCGGCCCCCGGCGTCGAGGGTGGTTCCACCACTCCACGAGCCAACGGGAGCACTCGATGTCCACCCTGTTTCGCGTCCACCTCGTCCGCGGCCTCGCCGCGCCGGCCTGGGCGGCGGCCTTCTCGACCGTCGACGGCTCCCTCACCGCCGCGTCCGTCGCCCTGCTGGTCGCCTACCCGGTCATCGACGTGGTGGCCTCGCTGTTCGACGTCCGCGAAGACCCCGGCACCCCGGCCCGACGGCTCCAGGTCGTCAACTCCGCGCTGAGCGCCCTGGCGGCGGTCGGCCTCGGCCTCGCCGCCATCAGCGGGGTCGGCGCCGTGCTGTTCACCTTCGGCGCCTGGGCGATCGTGTCCGGGATCGCCCAGTTCACGGTCGCCGTCCGCCGCCGCCACTCCGACCTCGGCCGCCAGTGGCCGATGCTGATCGCGGGCGCGCTCTCGGTCGTCGCGGGCGCGACCTACCTGCCCGCTGCCCTGGGCCCGAACCCCGGTCTGGTCATGCTGGTGCTCTACACGGCGGCGGGCGGTCTCTTCTTCGTGGTGCAGGCCGCGACCCTGGCGTGGCGGCGGCGCGGGCGGACCGTCACGGCGTGACCGACGCCGTCCGCTTCCGCAGCAGGAACCCGCTGAGCGGCTCCACGTACTTCGCCACGATCGGCCCGATGATCGCCATCAGCAACACGTACGCGGTGGCCAGGGCCGCGAGTTCGTCGTCCACGTGCCCGGACGCGACGGCGAGTCCGGCGATGACGATGGAGAACTCGCCCCGTGCGACCAGGGCGGCACCCGTGCGGGCGCGGCCCATCGCGGCGATGCCCTGGCGCTTGGCGGCCCACCAGCCGGTCGCGACCTTCGTCGCCGTGGTCACCACGGCCAGCGCGGCGGCGACGCCGAGCACCGGCGGGATGGACGCGGGGTTGGTGTTGAGGCCGAACACGACGAAGAACATCGCGGCGAACAGGTCGCGCAGCGGTTCGAGCATCCGGGTCGCGTTCTCCGCCGTGGAGCCGGAGATGGCGATGCCCAGGAGGAACGCGCCGACGGCGGCGGACACCTGGAGCTGCGAGGCGATCCCCGCCACCAGCAGCGCCGAACCGAGCAGCTTGAGCAGGAACACCTCGTGGTCGGGGCTGTCCACGATGGCCGAGATGAAGCGGCCGTACCGCAGCGCGACCACGAGCACGATGGTGACGGCGAGCAGTGAGATGCCCACGGACGTCAAGCCGCCGAGGAAGCTGGCGCCCGCGAGGACGGCGGTCAGCACGGGCAGGTACACGGCCATCGCCAGGTCCTCGAACACCAGCACCGAGAGGATGACCGGGGTCTCCCGG
>DATMCA010000606.1:0-2576 GCA_035559015.1 Umezawaea sp.
GCCGTTGAGCAGCGGCACCCACAGCTCGTAGGTGGTGGCGTCGAACGCGGGCGCGGAGTGCAGCAGGACCCGGTCGTGCGCGCCGCCGGTGAACCGCTCGTCGCGGGCGAGGTCGGTCACATCGCGGTGCCGCACCGCCACGCCCTTGGGCACGCCGGTGGAACCCGAGGTGTGCATGACGTACGCCAGGTCGTCCGGGTGGACGGTCACGTCGGGGCTCTCGGCCGGTTCGGCGGCCAGGTCGTCGGCGTCCAGCACGACCACGCGGCCGTCGTGGACCTCCCGCGCGGTGGCCGACCACGTCCGGTCGGTGACGACCAGGTCGGCGCCGTTCTCGGCCAGCAGCACGGCCAACCGCTCGGCGGGCGACCTGGTGTCCAGCGGGACGTAGGCGCCACCCGCCTTGACCACGGCCAGTTCGGCCACGACGAGGTCGACCGAGCGGCCGACGAGCAGGGCCACCGGGTCCCCCACGCCCACGCCGTGGCGCAGGAGGTGGTTCGCCAGGCGGTTGGCACGGGCGTCCAGTTCGGCGTAGGTGAGCGACGTGCCGTCGGCGACGACGGCCTCGGCGTCGGGCGCGCGGCGGAGCCGGTCGGCGAACAGGGAGGTGATCGTGGTCGGCGGCCGGTCGTGGCGGGTGCCGTTCCACGCCTCCAGGACCTGGTGGCGTTCACCCGGCCCGAGCAGCGGCAGGTCGCCGAGCGCCCGACCGGGGTCGGCGGCGATCGCCTCCAGCAGCACCCCCAGGTGGCCTGCCATCCGCTCGACCGTGGCGGCGTCCCACAGGTCGGTGTTGTACTCCAGGGAGAGGTCCAGCGAGCCGTCGCGCGGCCAGAACTCCACCAGCAGCTCGAACCGGGCCCGCGGGCGGGGCAGGTGGTGCTCGTCGACGCGCAGCCCGTCGACGGTGGTCGGCCGCACCATCTGCTGCTGGAGCAGGACGAGCGCCTGGACCAGCGGCGTGCGGCTGGGGTCGCGGTCCGGCCGCAGCTCGTCGACCAGGCGGTCGAAGGGCACCTCGTCATGGGCGAACGTGTCGACCACGGTCTCCCGGACGTCGGCCAGGAACTCGTCGAACGACAGCGACGGGTCCACTGTGGACCGCAGGACGAGGGTGTTGACGAAGAACCCGACGACGTCGTCCAGCTCGGGCCTGCCGCGGCCCGCCGAGGCGGTGCCCACGGCCACGTCGCGCCGTCCGGTGTAGCGGGCCAGCAGCAGTTGCACGGCGGCGGCCAGCGTGGTGAAGAGGGTGGCGCCGTTGTCCCGGCCCACCGCCGTCAGCCGGTCCACCAGCGGGGCAGGGAGGGGTTCGCGGTGCACGGCTCCCGCCGTGGTGCGCCGGGCGGGGCGCGGTCGGTCGGTGGGCAGGTCGAGCGGTTCGAGGTCGGCGAGCCTGGCCCGCCAGTGGTCCAGCTCACCGGCCACGGCCGGGTCGTCGAGGCGTTCGCGCTGCCACACGGCGAAGTCCGCGTACCGCACGGGCAGCGGCCGCAGGTCGGCCGGGGTTCTTCGCACGGCGGACCGGTAGAGCTCCAACAGGTCGTCGACCTGCGTGCGGAGGGACCAGCCGTCGGTGGCGATGTGGTGCTGGTCGAGCAGCAGCACGTGGTCGTCGTCGGCCAGCCGGGCGAGCACGGCACGGGCCAGTGGCCCCACCCGGAGGTCGAACGGCGTGGTCAGCTCCTCCGTGCACAGCCGGTCGAGGGCCGCGTCCCGCTCGTCGGGCGCGACACGGGACAGGTCCGCCACCCGCAGCGGCACCGTCCCGTGTGGAGCGACGACCTGGACGCCGACGCCGTCGACCTCGTCGAAGGTGGTGCGCATGGCCTCGTGCCGGTCGACCAGCCCGGCCAGCGCCGTGCGCAGGGCGTCGACGTCGAGCGGTCCGGAGAGCCGCAGTCCGACGCCGGTGTTGTAGTCGGTGGCCGTGGGGTCGAGCCGGTGCAGGAACCACAACCGCTGCTGCGCCGGGGAAAGCGGCACCACGCCGTCGCGCGGGGCGGCCGTGATCCGGTCCCCGGAGTCGACGGGTCGCCGGGCGGCGACCAGCTCCGCGAGGCCGGCGACGGTCCGCACGTCGAACAGGTCCCCCGAGGACAGCGGCACGTCCAACGCCGTGCGCAGCCGGGAGACCACGCGCATGGCCTGGATGGAGTCGCCGCCGAGGGACACGAAGTCGTCCTCGACGGCGACCCCGTCGGGGGCCAGCCCGAGCACCTCGACCCAGGCGCTCGCGACCGCGCTCTCGGCTGGAGTCCGGGGCGCGACGTGCCCGCCGCGCCGGTCCACGTGCCACTCGGGCTCGGGCAGGGCCTTCCGGTCGACCTTGCCGTTGGAGTTCAGCGGAAGGCGGTCCAGGGCCACGAACGCCGACGGCACCATGTAATCGGGCAGCGCGCGCAGGACCACCTCGCGCAGGTCGTCGTCGGACGGCGTCGGCCCGCCGTTCGGGACGACGTAGGCGACCAGGCGCTTGGTGTCGGTCGAGTCGACCCTGGCCAGGACGGCGGCCTGCGCGACACCGGGGTGCCGGGCCAGAGCCGCCTCGACCTCGGCCGTCTCGATCCGGA
>DATMCA010000607.1:0-3483 GCA_035559015.1 Umezawaea sp.
CCGTCCTCGTTCCGCACCAGCGTCGCGCAGGGGCGGGCGGTGGCCAGCCACCGCTCCACGTCGTCGGCGGGAATGTCCCGGGCGATCGCTTGGTCGTGGAACGCGGTCAACCGGTCCGGGGCTTCGAAGATCATGGCGAAGATCCTAGGGGCGCCCACCCACGACCACAGACCATTCGAGACGTCTTGTCGCAAGCTCTTTCGCTCGTCCTGCCCGCCGGTGAACCACGACCTCCGTCGGTGGGTGGAGTGCCGTGACAGTTGTGTGCAGGTAACTCGATGGTTGACCGCGACGCACTTGCCGCCTTTGTCGCCCCTCTCTAGGTTCGAGTCCTCTCAGGAGAGACCGCGAACCGGACTCGGCCAACGGTCCGGGCGAACTATCAACGGAACCGAAAGGCGTCGAGTGAAGCAGGCGAGCGTGAAGATCGACGGACAACTGGTCACCTGCCTGGAGAGCTCGGCCGAGCAGAGCGGCCAAGCCGACCCGGCGGTCGTCTTCGTCCACGGCAATTCGTCCTCGGCCAGGACCTGGCTCCCGGTGATGCGCGGTGATTTCGGCAGGAGGTTCCGTTGCGTCGCACTGGACCTGCCCGGACACGGTCAGTCCGAACCGGCCAGGGACCAGGCCGACTACTCGCTACCGGGCTACGCCGCCGTGCTCACCGGCGTCGTGCGGGAACTCGGCGTGGCGGACGCGATCATCGTCGGCTGGAGCCTGGGCGGGCAGATCGTGATGGAGGCCGCGCCCGAACTGCCGGACGCGCGTGGCTTCGTCATCTTCGGCGCGCCACCGGTCGCATCACCCGCGCAGATGGGGGAGGCTTTCCTGCCACACCCGGCGATGGCCGCCCTCTTCAGCGCGCAGGTCAGCGAGTCCGAGGCGCGGCTGGCCGCTGAGAGTTTCACCGCACCCGGTTCACCGCTCGACACCAGCGAGTTCGTCTCCGACATCCTGGCCACCGACGGCGCAGCGCGTACCGGGCTGGGGGCCAGCGCCGGTGCGGGCCGGTTCGCGGACGAGATCGCGATCGTCTCGACGCTCCGTCAGCCGCTGGCCGTCCTGCACGGCACCGACGAGCAACTGGTCAGCCACGACTACCTGCGAAAGCTGAACATCCCCACGCTGTGGCGCAAGGAAGTCCAGCTGATCCACGGAACCGGCCACGCCCCGCACCAGGAGGCGCCGCAGCAATTCGCCGCCCTGCTGACGGAGTTCATCGGCGATCTCGATCGCATGCGGTGATCGGCCCGGAATCGTCGGCAAACGTCGCCCACGTCAAGACAACTCGCGATCGTGACACCACTTAGAACAGTGTCGCGGGCTCGACCGGCTCAGGCTCGGGCAGTGCGTCGAGATCGGGCACCAGCGCTCGCACGTCGTCGTGGAACCGACCTGGACGATCATCGTGATCGCACGCCGCAGACATCCTGTGCTCGGTACTGTTCGACGGGTGAGGTTCGCCCTGAGGAATGATCACGAATCGCCGGTTGAGGTCATCGTCGAGCAGACCGGGGTGCGTCGCTCGCTGCCTCCCGGGCTGGAGTTCGTGGTGGACTGGACCTGGTCGGGTTTCGCCGGTTTGACGTTCGGCGCGGACTGGATCGCGCTGTCGGTGCCGCCGGGCGGCACCATCGAGGTGGCCGACCCGGTTCCCGCGGACGTGGAACTGTGGCGGAGCGTGCCGGTCCTCGGTGAGTGCGAGGTGGGCGAGTTCCTGGTCCACAACGCCACCGACGCCCCGCTGACCACGTTCTGGGAGCCGTGGTGCGGCGGAGGGGACATAGCGCCGCAAGGTGACCCGATGCGGGTGAACTGGATCGGGAACACGAAGGGCGTGGGGATCTGCTACGAACCGGGCCTCGTCGTCTTCGACGACGTGGGCGCCAGTTTTCAGGCCTGGCTGCCCGATGGCGAGGAGGTGTTCACCGGACGCACGCTGGTCGCCCCGCTCCAGTGCGCCGACCAACAAGATGATCAGCCGGGCGCTCGGGGCGCGTGAATGGTCGCGTGCTGAGTTCGTCAGGCTCATCCACGGCGACAACGTCATTATCCCATGCCGTGCCAGGCGGATCAGAGGTGGTGACCGCGAGTTGGGCGGCACCGGTTGCCTATCGTTCGACGCATGTCGATCGGCGATGAGAAGTACGTGACGTCCGGCGGTCCGCGACTGTGGACCGAGCGGTTCGGCGACCGCGGCCATCCCGGCGTTCTGCTGATCATGGGCACCTCGACGCAAGCCATCGGCTGGCCGGACGACCTGGTCACCCGCCTTGTCCGCAGTGGCCGCCAGGTCATCCGCTTCGACCACCGCGACACCGGTCGTTCGGACTACGTCGACTTCAGCGCGAATCCGTACACGCTGGCGGACATGACCGCCGACGCGCTGGCCGTGCTCGACGGGCACGACATCGACCGGGCGCACGTGGTCGGCGTCTCCCTGGGCGGCGCGATCGGCCAGTGGCTGGCGGTGCACCACGGGGCACGGGTCCGGACCCTGACCACGATCATGACCTCTCCCATGGGCAACAACGCGGGACCGGCCTGGGCACGAGCCATGACCGGTCAACCCGCCGCGCCCGACGAGTTGCCACCACCGGCGCCACGGTTCCTCCGCCACGTCGTGGAATCCACACAGGCGCCCCGCGCGACCCCGGAACAACGCATCGACGCGGACCTGCGGACCTGGCGGGTGCTCAACGGCGAGGCCCTGCCGTTCGACGAGCCCGCCGCACGACAGTTCGTCGAACTCTCCCACCAGCGAACTCACAACCCCGCCGCAGCGGGCAACCACGACCTCGCGGGCCGCCAGTTCACCGCCGAACGACTCGCGCCGCTGTCCTCCATCACAGCCCCCACACTGGTGATCCACGGCCGCGAAGACCCCATCTTCGCCACCGCACACGCCGAAGCACTGGCCGCACAGGTTCCCGGCGCGCGGCTGCACGTCATCGAAGGCATGGGCCACAACCTGTTCTCACCAGGACTGCCCGAACGGATCGCCGACCTCATCGCCGACCACACGGCCGCGCGGTAAATCGGTCGACACGACCGGCGGTCCACGTTCCTCGAAACCGCGGACGCGTTCTCCGCGTTGGACGGCTCGGACGTCGAGATCTGCCCTGGAGGCACCCTTGGAGACGCACTCACATCCCGCCGACCATGCGCGTCGACGTCCGCTACTGCCGATGTGTGGATGAACGGACTGCGTACGGATGGCTCCGTGCGTAGGTTCAGCGGGCTCGGTCGAACTGGTGGGATTCGGGGCCGGGTCGACTGCCGGTCGGAGAAGGAGATCGTGTGTCGGACGACGACCTGTCAACGCTGTGGCGGCGGCAGTGGCACGCGTGCCGGCCGTCGGCCGACACCCTGAAACACGCCTACAGCAATCGATGGGTGCGTTTCCACAGCCTGCCGGGATCCAAGCGGTATCCCGGTCACGACGCCGACTACGACATCGTGCTCCATCGCTACACGGTCCTG
>DATMCA010000608.1:0-4544 GCA_035559015.1 Umezawaea sp.
GAGCCGGAGGTGAACTCGACGTAGGCGAGGCCGTCCGCGTGCCCGACCAGCCCCGGTCGATCCGCCGGGCCCTCGCCCCGGCCACCGGTCAGGACGACGACGTGCCCGTCGTGCGCCTCGCGAGCCGTGGCTTCCCAGCCCGCGTCGGTGAGCAGGACCGCCGTCCCGGCCTGCTCCAGCACCAGCCGCATCCGGTCGACCGGCGCGCGCCCGTCCAGCGGCAGGTAGGCACCGCCCGCCTTGAGGACGGCGAGCACCGCGACCAGCACGTCGGCCGAGCGGGTCAGGAGCAGACCGACGCGGTCCTCCGACCGCACGCCGAGCCCGATCAGCTCGTGCGCCAACCGGTTGGCGCGGACGTCCAACTCCGCGTAGCTGAGCGACGTGCCGCCCGCGACGACGGCGGTCGCATCAGGTGTCCGGTCCACCTGGGCGGCGAACAGGTCGGCCACCGTCGCGGCCGGGATGTCGGCATCGATCCGCTGGGGCAGGACGATCCGCCGCTCGGCGTCGTCGAGGACGTCGACCTCGCCCACCGCCCGATCGGGGTCGGCGGTCAGGCCGAGCAGGGCACGGGTCAGGTGCCCGGCGACGCGCTCGACCGTGGACGCGTCGAACAGCGCCGGGTCGTAGCTCAGCCGGAACTCCAGCTCCGCGCCGGGACGGACGCCCACGCTGAGCGGGTAGTTGGTCGTCTCGACGGCGTCCAGGTCGCGCAGCGCGAGGCCGTAGGCCCCGGCGGCCTCGGCGTCGACCGGGTAGTTCTCGAACACCAGGATGCTGTCGAACAGGTCCACGCCGCCCGGCACGTCGCTCCACGCCCGCAGGTCGGCGAGCGAGACGTGCTCGAACCGCCGTGCCTCGGCCTGGTCGGCCTGCAACCGGCGCAGCCAGACCGCGACCGGCTCGTCCTCGACGACCTCGGTTCGGACGGGCAGGGTGTTGATGAACATGCCGGTGATGGCGTCCGCGCCCGGCAGGTCCGCCGGACGGCCGGACACGGTGGAGCCGAAGCACACGTCGCCCTGCCCGCTGTAGCGGGACAGCAGCAGCGCCCACGCGCCCTGCACCAGGGCGTTGAGGGTCAACCCGTTGCGCTGGGCGAAGTCGCGCAACCCGCCGCCGGGCAGCGTGACCGTGGTCCACTCGGCGGACCGGGTCGCGTGCCCCTGCTCCGCGGGACGGTCGTGCGGCAGCGGGGTCGGAGCGCCGAACCCGGCGAGCACCCGACGCCAGTGGTCCTCCGCCTCCCGCGGGTCCTGCTCGGCCAGCCACCCCAGGTAGTCGCCGAACGGACGGCGCTCGGTGACCAGGGGCTCCCGGTCCACGCTGAAGGCGGCGTAGCAGGCGAAGACGTCGGTCAGCACCTGGAACGTGCTCCACCCGTCGAGCAGCACGTGGTGGAACGTCCACCCGACCCGCACGGCCGTGTCGGACTCGCGCGCCAGCACCAGCCGCATCAGCGGCGCGGTGGCGAGGTCCAGGTCCGCGGGCTCGGGCGGTTCCGCCTCGGAGATCGGCAGGTCGACGTCGCGGCACACCACCTGCAACGGCCGGTCGACGCCCTCCCAGACGACCCGGCTGCGCAGGACGGGGGTCCGCTCGACGACCTCGCGCCACGCCCGCGCCAGCGCGTCGACGTCGGTGACGCCGTCGAGGACGAACGAGACGCGCTCGGTGTACAGGCCTTCGCGGCCGTGCGAGAGGCTGTGGAAGACCATGCCCGCCTGCATCGGCGTCAACGGGTAGACGTCCTCCACGCCCCGACCGTCACCGACCAAACTGTCCACAGTGGACTGGTCCAGCCCGGCCAGCGGGAAGTCCGACGGCGTACGACCACCGAACCCCGGCCGCGCGCAGTGCGCCACGATCTCCCGCAACGCCCCGGCCATCGCCTCCGCCAGCGCGCGCACGGTCGACTCGTCGTGCACCTCGTCGCTGAAGTACCAGGTGAGCCGGAGCCGCTTGTCCTCCACCGCGCCGACGACGTCGAGCAGGTGGGGCCGGGGCGTGTCGGGAGCGGCGTCGGCGGCCAGTCCGCCGACCATCCGGAACGTCGTCCCGCCGGCCCAGCCGTCCAGCTGCCCGAGGTAGTTGAACGTCACCACCGGGCCGCGCGACCGGTGGGCGGCGCCGTGCCCGATGCCTCGCCGGGGCACCGCGCGCAGGCGTTCCTTGGTCGCCTTCAGCACCTCGCCCCAGTCGCCCGCCGGGACGTCCAGCGCCACCGGGAACACCGAGGTGAACCAGCCGACCGTGCGGGACAGGTCGACGCCGTCGAGGAAGTCGCCGTCCCGGCCGTGACCCTCCAGGTCGATCAGGACCCGGTCCCGGCCCGTCCACCCGGCCAGCACCCGGCCGAGCGCGGCGAGCAGCACGTCGTTGATCCGCGTGCGGTACGCGCCGGGCACGTCCTGGAGCAGCGCTCGGGTCAGGTCGGCGTCCAGTTCGGCGGTGACACCGCGCACCGAACCGGTGGAGCCGGTGCCGGGGTGGTCGCAGGGCACGCCGGGGTCGCCGGTCACGCCCGCCCAGTGCTCCGCCTCGTCGTCGAACCCGCCGCCGGCGGTGTGCTCCGCCAGCCGCAGAGACCACTCGCGGAACGACGTGGTCTTCGTCCCGAGGACTACCTGTTCTCCCTGGAGCGCTTGCCGGTAGGCCGTTTCGAGGTCTTCGAGCAGGACGCGCCACGACACGCCGTCCACGACCAGGTGGTGCACGGCGACCAGCAGCCTGTTCGGGGTGAGCAGGGCAGCGCGCAGCAGCGGTCCACCGGCGAGGTCGAACCCGCGGTGGACCTCGTCCACGCCGTCCACTTCGGACAGCACGTCGGCAGGCACGACCGGCGCGTTGTGCTGCCGCCAGCCGGAATCCGTGCGCTCGAAACGCATCCGCAGGGCGTCGTGGTGCTCCACCAGCGCCACCAACGCCCGCCGCAGCGCGGCCACGTCGGGCTCGTCGGTGAACTCCAGCACCACGGACTGGTCGAAGTGCTCGGGTCGCGGCGGTTCGGTGTCGAGGAACCAGTGCTGGATCGGCGTGAGCGGCACCTCGCCGGTCACCGGGCCCTGCGGCACGACCTCCGCGGCGACCACGGCGGGCGCGACGGACGCGAGCCCGGCCACCGTCGGGTGGCTGAACAGGTCCCGCGGCACCAGTCCGTACCCGGCCTGCCGGGCGCGCGACACGACCTGGATGCTGACGATCGAGTCGCCGCCGAGTTCGAAGAAGTCGTCGTCCACGCCGACGCGCTCGATCCCGAGCACCTGGGCCCAGATGTCCGCGAGCACCCGTTCGGCCTCGGTGCGCGGCGCGGTGTGCCGGGCGGCGGGCTTCTCCCACTCGGGTGCGGGCAGCGCCTTGCGGTCGAGCTTCCCGTTGCCGGTCAGCGGAAGCCGGTCGAGCGTCACGAACGCCGAGGGCACCATGTGCTCGGGCAGCGTCCGGGCGAGGAAGCCGCGCAGGTCGTCGACCTGACGGCCGTCGGCGGGCACGACGTACCCGACGATGACCTTGCGCCCGGCGTGCTCGCGGACGGCGGCCACGGCTGCGGTCACGTCCTCGTGCGCTTCGAGGGCGGCCTCGACCTCACCCAGTTCGATGCGGAAGCCGCGGATCTTGACCTGCTGGTCGGCGCGGCCGACGTAGTCGAGCCGACCGTCGAGCCGGCGGGCCAGGTCGCCGGTGCGGTACATGCGCGTTCCGGGCTCGCCGAACGGGTTCGCGACGAACCGGGACGCGGTGAGTCCGGGCCGGCCGAGGTACCCGCGCGCCAGACCGGCGCCGGCGACGAACATCTCGCCGACCACACCGGGCGGCACGGGCCGCAGGTCCTCGTCCAGGACGTACACCCGCAGGTCCGGGATGGGTTCGCCGACCGAGCCGTCGGCGTGCGTCCACGTGACGTGCACGGTGGTCTCGGTGATGCCGTACATGTTGATCAGCTCGCCGGGACCGTCCCACGCCGCCAGCCTGCGGACGTCGAGCGCCTCACCGCCGAAGATGACGAACCGCAGGCACAGTCCCTCCGGCCGCTCGGCGATGAGCTGGTAGAACGCCGAGGGCGTCTGGTTGAGCACCGTGACGCGCTCCCGCGCCAGCAGCGCGGCGAAGTCGCCGGGCGACCGGGACACCTCGTGCGGCACGACCACGAGCCGCCCGCCGCGCAGCAGCGGACCCCACAGCTCCCACACCGAGAAGTCGAAGGCGTAGCTGTGGAACAGGGTCCACACGTCGTCCGCGGCGAAGCCGAACCAGTGGTCGGTGGCCGAGAACAGCCGGGCCACGTTGGCGTGCGGCACGACGACGCCCTTGGGCCTGCCGGTGGAACCGGAGGTGTAGATGACGTAGGCGGGGTTCTCCGGGCGCAGGTCGACCTCGGGCGCGGTGGCGGGCCGACCGGACAGGTCCGGCAGCTCCGTCAGCACGGCCACCGGCCGGGTGTCCTCGACCATGCCCGCGATCCGGTCGGCCGGGTAGGACGGGTCGATCGGCAGGTAGGCCGCACCGGACTTGAGCACTCCCAGGACGGCCACGACCAGGTC
>DATMCA010000609.1:0-5903 GCA_035559015.1 Umezawaea sp.
CGCGACGTCGAGGCGCTCGGCGCCGCGGGCGTGCCCGTGTACGCCGACCGCGGCCCGGCGGGCGGGTACCGGCTGGTCGACGGCTACCGCACCCGGCTGACCGGCCTGACCACGGAGGAGGCCGAGTCGCTGTTCCTCGCCGGGCTGCCCGGTCCGGCCGCCGAACTCGGCCTCGGCACCGTGGTCGCGGCGGCGCAGCTCAAGCTCCAGGCCGCGCTCCCGCCCGAGCTGCGGTCACGGGCCGGGCGCGTCCGCGAGCGCTTCCACCTCGACACGCCCGGCTGGTTCCGGCACTCCGACGAGACCCCGAACCTGACCACGATCGCCGACGCCGTGTGGCACCAGCGCAGGCTCGACGTCCGGTACCGGCGGTGGGGCGGGCGGGCGATCGAGGTGCGCCGGACCGTGGACCCGCTCGGCCTCGTGCTGAAGGCGGGCGTCTGGTACCTGGTGGCGCGGTCCGACGGCGACCTGCGCACCTACCGGGTCGCGCGGGTGCTGGAGATCGCGACGACCGAGGACCACTTCGACCGGCCCGCCGACTTCGACCTGACCGCGTTCTGGGAGGACTGGTCGGAGCGGTTCGAGCAGCGCATGTACGGCATGCGCGTCACGGTCCGGCTGTCGCCGGAGGGCGTCCGGCGCGCCGGGTACCTGCTCGGCCTCGTCGCCGCCCGCGCGCTGCGCGACTCGGACGCCGAACCCGACGCGGACGGGTGGACGACGGTCGAGCTGCCGACCGAGTCGCTCGACCACGCCGAGCCGGACCTGTTGAGGCTCGGGCCGCACGCGGAGGTCGTCGGACCGCCGGAACTCCGGGAGCGGATGGCGGCCTCGGTGGCGGCGATGGCCAAGGTGTACCCGCCATAACGCGGTATTGATTCGGCTGGTCCGCCACGCTACGAACAACCGCTCGCCCGTTCGTGGAAAAGTGTGCACGGTTCGGTGATTCCGGGGTCCTCTCACCCTTTCTAGGGGTGTCGGCCGTCACGGTCGGTACTTATCGTTGAAGTATGAACAAGAAGATCGTCATCACCGTCGCCACGACCTTCGAGCTGCTCACGCCCGGAGCCGCGCCGGCGCCCATCGAGGCCGAACTGCGCTACGACCCCGATGATCCGTACGCCGTCGCCATCAGCTTCCACACCGGCCAGGGCGAGGTGGAGTGGATGTTCGGGCGGGAATTACTGGCCGACGGGCTCATCGCGCGAACAGGGGACGGCGACATCGCCGTTCGACCCGCCCCCGAGGACCCCGAGCGGGTGCTCGTGGAACTGGACGCGCCCACCGGCTTCGCCGTCCTCTCCGGCCGTTCCGAGGACATCGCCGAGTTCCTCGACCTCTCCTACGACGTGGTGTCGTCCGGCGAGGAGGAGCTCTGGATCGACTTCGACCGCGAACTCGCCAAGCTCGCCATCCAGCGCTAGCCCGGAACCACCCCGGCCTCCCGGTCCGGAAGGCCCGTCCCCGAGGACGTCGGCTACCCCGCCGACAGGATCTGCGCCAGCGCCGTGTCGATCGCCTTGCCGTTCTCCGCCACCGAGAAGGTGCCGCCGGTCGACTGGGTGATCCGGGTCAGCGGATCGCGTTCCGGCGCGGGCCCGATGGCGATGACGCTCACCGGGATCGGACGGTCGTCCCGCTTCAGCTTGTCCAGCCGGGTGCGCAGTTCGTCGAAGCCCAGGCCCCCGTCGTTGGGGCCGTCGGTCAGCACGACGATGCTGTTGCGCTTGCCCTGCCGGTAGTTCTCCTGCGTGTCCTGGTAGAGCGCGAGGAGGCTCGTGTAGAGCTGGGTCGCGCTCAACGGCTTCAGGCCCGCGATCCCGTCGAGCAGCGCCTGCCGCTGCTCCAGGACCGGACCGGTCGGCACGAGCTGCCGGTACGGGCGCTCCCCGTCGACCTGCCGCGAGAACTCCCACAGCCCGACCGAGCCGGACAGCGACCGGTTCACCTGCCCGGCGAGTGCGGCCTTGAGCCACTCCATCCTGCTCCGGCCGTCGCCGCCGGGTTCCTCCATCGACTTCGACGAGTCGACCAGCAGCGTCACGACCTGGCCGTTGTCGGCCGTCGCCCACGTCGCCGAGATCTGCTGCGCGGTGTTCGCGTCCGCGGGCGCCAGGCCCTCGGTCATCGTCGCCCAGCGCACCCCCGGTGACGGCTTCGGGCGGTCCGTCGACGACGGGACCCGCAGACCGGACGCGGCCAGGATCTTCTGCTGGTCCGGGTTGATCAGGAACTCGCGGAACGCCTGCGCGGCCCGCACCTGCGCCTCGCCCACCCAGTCGCCCGCGAGCGCCACGAACGGGAAGTCCGCGACCGGCGTCGGACCGCCGGGGGTCACGCCGAACAGCGGCTTCAACGGGGGAGTGCCGGTGTCCTTGCCGGTGTTGTGCCGGTAGAGGTCGACCTCGAACACCGGGACCGCGCTGAAGCCCGCGCCGTTCACGGTGGGCTTGTCGGCGAGCAGCGACATCGCCTCCCACGTGGTCGCGGGGGTCTGCGCGGGCTTGGCGGCGACCAGGCTCGCCAGGGTGTCCTTCACCGGGTCCAGGTTCAGCATGTCGGCGGTGACGGGGCCCTTGCCCTCGGGGCTCGCGCCCGCCAGGGCCGACTGGATCGCCATCGCGGTGGCCGCGTTGACCGTCGGGTCGGGCATGGCGACCTTGAAGGGCCCCCACGCCGCCTGGCCGAACCGGTCCCAGCCCGCGGGCGAGGACGTGACGCCCGGCAGGTCCGTCCAGCGGAAGCCCGCCGACGCCTGCACGGCCGTCGCCCCCTCCTCGGGCAGGGCGAGCACCACGGGGCTGGCGGCGATCGACTGCGGGGCGGCGCCGAGCAGCGCGTGGTTCTGCGCGCCGAGCCGGTTCACCCACAGCGTCGAGTCGGTGATCCACGCGTGCGGGCGGGCGCCCAGCTTGCCCTCGTCCCAGCCCTGCGTGAGGCTTTCGAGCACGACCTCGGAGTCGATCGACTGCACCTCGACCCGGATGCAGTGGTCGTAGACCACCGGCCGGGTCGCGCTCCAGGCCTTCGCCACGTCGCGCACCGCGTCGGCCGCGCTCGGCGTGGACGCGATCCTCAGCGCCGCTTCACCCTCGGCGCAGTCACCCGCTTCGGCGGCCGCCCGGCGTTCGATCACGCCACCGAGCCAGCTCCAGCCGAGAACACCGAGGACGATCAGCGCGACGAGGCCGACGACCGCCACGGGCCAGCCTGCTACGCCGCGCCGCACCCTCGTGCGCAGCGTGCGATGTCGAGACATCGACTTCCCTTTCAGCGTCTTCCCGCGGCTCGTGACACGAACGCGTCCGGTACGCGGATCCACCGCCCCGACGACACCTGTACCGGCAGCAGTCACGCTAACAGGTGAAGACTGAGGGCTGGGTTAAGTACTTGTGGCTGACTTGGCGGGATATCTACCCGATTGGGTCAGTTTCTCAGACTCGAAGTGTGACTCAATGTCACGGATAGATCGAGCAATGCCGCCCGCAAAGGCACAGCTCTCGCGCTGAACGACGCCTGCTGCCGGACGTACTCGGCCCGCCCCTCGGGCGTCTCGATGGCGACCGGCTCGTAGCCCAGCGGCGCCAGGTCGTACGGGCTCGCGCGCATGTCGAGCTCACGCACCTCCACCGCCAGCGCGAAGCAGTCCGCGACCAGCTCCGACGGCGTCGCCGGGTCGAGCTTGTACGCCCACTTGAACAGGTCCATCGACACGTGCAGGCAGCCCGGCTGGTCGAACTCGACCTGCGTCTCCCTGGTCGGCTGGAGCGTGTTGTGCGGCCGCGCGTCCGACGTGAAGAAGCGGAACGCGTCGAAGTGCCCGCACTGCACGCGACTCGCGTCCACCACGGCGTCCGTCCCCGACGACCCCAGCCGCAGCGGCCACGCGTTGTGCCGCACCTGCTCGGGCCTCTGCCGATAGACCATCGCCCACTCGTGCAGCCCGAAGCAGCCCAACCGCGGCGCCCGCCGCGCCGTCGCCGCGAGCAGTCGGCGCACGAAGTCCACGGTCGGCTGCCGCGACTCGGCGAACCGCTCGACGTCCAGCGCGACGCCGTCGGCGGTCTCCACGTACGCGGGCCACCGCAGGAACTCGCGCGCCGCCGCGCCCTCCAGCACGACGCCGGGACCGGGGTGCCAGCGCTCCAGCCGCGACGGCCGGTGCGAGTAGTAGGAGAACAGGAAGTCCAGCACGGGGTGCTTCTCCCCGGTCGCCTTCCGCTCGTGGTGCGGCCCCGTCCACCGCAGCACGCGCTCCCGGTGCTCCGCACGGCGCGCCGTCCACTCGGCCTCGGTCAGCACCAACTCCATGACGCACAACGGTACGTGCCCGCCCCGCGCCCGTTCGACGGGCACGGGGCGGGCACGGCGGTTCAGAGCACGCCCGGAATGGTGCTCTTCGAGCGCGCCACGCGGACGTCCAGACCGGACAGCCGGACGGAGGTCAGCGCCGGCACGGTGGCCGCGAGGCCGATCGCCGCGGCACTCGCGCCGCGCACGTCCGTGCCCCGGCCGACCAGCCAGGCCGTGAACACGAACGTCAGCGCCACCAGCGGCCCCGTCGTGCCGCAGTTGGTTCTCGGAGCCACCGCCGCTGCTGCTGGGTTGTCGGACATGAGGACTCTCCTGGGGGTTCGAGCGGAGTTCCCGGCCGCGGGCCAGGAGGTGTCGCGCGGGGTCGCACGACCGGGATTCACCGTTGCGTCCGGCCGCTTTCCAGCCGACGTGGTGCCCGTCTGGACGCGATCGTCGTGCGTCTTGCTCGCACCGCCGGGTATTGCTGCAAACTCTCATCTGCAAGGTGCACCTCTCGGTAATACGCTTGACATCCCGGAAGACCACGGAAAGGTGACGGCTTTTCTCTCCGTAATTTGCCGGATCACGTTTGTCCGCAAGTTTGTGCGGGGCGCGGAATTCGGTGCAGTGGGCTCTTGGTGACCGTCGTGGTGGATACTCCCAGCTCAGCATGCTGCGGTGGTCGTATTCGGGCCTGTTTGATCGGCGGCGTCGGCGCCTGGGTGAAGTGCCTTTTTCTTGACGGGTAGAAGTGGCCTGTTCGGTGGATGAAACTCGGATTAGTTCGACCGGGTGAACGCGTGACGGGTTGCCGCTTCTCCGTCGCCGACGAGATCGACCGGCGGATTCGCGGGGATCCGTACGGTCGTCCCATGACGCCGGACACCCGATCCATGCGCGAGCGGATGCTCGCGGGAGACCTCTACCTCGCCGACGACCCCGAACTGGAGGAACTCGCCGCCGTTTCCGGCGACTTCCAGGACGCCTACAACGCGACCGGGTCACGCGACCACGCCGAGCGCTTCCGGCTGCTCACCGAATGGCTCGGCGGGGTCGGTGAGGGCACGGTCATCCGGCCGCCGTTCCTCGCCGACTACGGCAGGTTCACCACCATCGGCGCCCGCACGTTCGCCAACTTCGGCCTGATCGCCCTCGACGTGGCCCCGATCACCATCGGCGACGACGTCCAGATCGGCCCCAACGTGCAACTGCTCACCCCCACCCACCCGGTCGACCCGGAACCCCGCCGGGCGAAGTGGGAGGCCGCCAAGCCGATCACCATCGGCGACAACGTGTGGCTCGGCGGCGGCGCGATCGTGCTCGCGGGGGTGACCATCGGGGCGAACACGGTGGTCGGCGCGGGTGCCGTGGTGACGCGCGACCTGCCCGCGAACGTCGTCGCGGTCGGGAACCCGGCGCGGGTGGTGCGGGAGGTCTAGTCCCCGCCCTGCACCAGGGCCAACCCCAGTGCCGTGCGCAGTGACACCACCTCCCGCCCCTCCCGACGGCTCACCGCCAAGCCGGTCGCCCGCAGCACCCCGAGGTGCTGGGACACCGCGTCTGCGGTCACGTTCAGGCGTTCGGCGAGTTCGGACACGGTGCTC
>DATMCA010000610.1:0-2198 GCA_035559015.1 Umezawaea sp.
GCTGGGCCAGCCACAGCAGCACCTGCGGCACGGCCTCCAGGGTCGCGCCGGTGAAGCCCTCGGTGTGCTCGGTCCGCAGCGTCGTGCCGTCCAGCCGCATGTCGGCGTCCACGGTGAGCCACGCGGTGCTCTCCGGATTGACGACGCCGGTCACGTACTCGGCCGTCTGCCTCTGCGGCAGCAGCTTCGCGGCGTCGACCAGCACGTCGTCCGGCACGGGCGAGCGGACGCCGTGCTCGGCGGTCCACACCGCCGCGACGGCCTCCACGTCCGGGCCGGTCGTCCACAGGGCGGCCGGGTCCTCCGGCACGGCGGCGGCGATCAGGCGGAGGCGGTAGGCGTCGCCCAGCCGCCGGAGCCGTTCCTTGGCGGCCTTCGCGCCGGTCGCCGACAGGTCGAGCGAACGCCGCTCGGCGGTGCTGAGGTAGTTCGAGTCCCACCGGTCGACGCCGGGCATCCCGGCCAGCAGCACCGTCGCCTCCGCGCTGCCCAGACCGGTGCGCTCGACCAGCGCGGGCACCGCCTCGGGGAACCACGGCGCGGGCCCGCGCTCGGCGAGCACCTCCAGGAACCGGGTGAGCCGCTCGGTGGCGAACGGCGAGCGCACGTCCGCCGACGTCTCCAGCAGCCAGCCGTCGGGCAGGGCGAACTTGCCCGCGGTCCGGCTGAACTGGACGCCGTCGAACAGGTTGGCCTGGGAGTGGCGCCAGTTCTCCTCGAACACGGCGATGAACCCGTCGCGCACCGGGACGACCCGGTGCAGCGGCTTGGCCGAACCGTTCGGCACGACCACGCCGACGGTGCGCCACTGGCCCGTGCCGTCCGCGAGACCGCTGTCGGCGAGCGTCCGGAGCAGCAGCACCAGCGCCGTGCGGTGTTCGTCCGACGTGAGCGGCGACGCCGCGCGGTGGGCCAGCGCGCCGAGGTGGGGCAGGTGGTCGAACCAGTCCGGGGTGGACGACTCGGGCAGCGAGCGACCCGCCGGCTTCGGCTCGGCCGCCGCGCTCGCCAGCGCGGTGATCAGCTCCGGCAGGGTGGTCGCCTTGGCGCCGTGGTTGCTGCCGGAGCGGTACCCGCCGAACCAGCCGAGCGCGGCGTTCACCTCCTCCTCGGTCACCACGGGACCGGTGGGGGCCAGCGCGGCCAGGTCGACGGTCTTCGCCTCCTCGGCGATGTGGCCGAAGCTCCGGAACGTGCGGAGCTGCTGCGCGGCGCGGCGGACCACGTCGAGCACACCCGCGATCAGACCGGGGTGCGTGAGACCGGGCAGCGCCTTGGTGACGGCGCGCGCCAGGTCGTCGCGCTCCCCGCGCAGCAGCGACGCGAGCCTGCCGCGCAGCGAGCGCTCCCGGTAGTCCTTCTGCCCCAGTTCGGCCAGCGCCACGGCGAGCAGGTCGTCCACGGCGCGACGGCTGATCCCGCGCAGCGCGGTGGACCCGGCCTTGTCGCGGGGCTTGAACGAGTGCCACCAGGCGGCGGGCACGAGGAACGGGGTGCCCGCCGCGTACGGCGTGTGCGACTCCTTGGTGGACAGGCTGCCCAGCAGCATCCCGGTGTCGTCCATCAGGTCGACCGACCGGTACGACTCGGCGAACACGAGCCGCCCGCCGCCCGGCAGGCCGATGATGCCCTCGGGGTGGCGGGTGCCCTTGGGCAGCCGGACCCGGCGGCCGTCGATCCCCTCGCCGAGCGAGGAGCCGTCGGCCTCCTGGCGGACCCGCCAGCCGTGCAGGCCCTCGGCGGCGCCGAGCGGGCTGGACTCGGTGCCCGCGGCCACGGGGCGCAGGTCGCAGTCCGACAGCGCGAGCTTGGTGCCGTCCTCGGTGAACTCCTCCAGGAAGCGCGGGAGGCTGGCGCGGCCCAGTTCGCCGGTGGCCGGGTCGACCTCGTGCCACCACCACCTCTGGTTCTGCCGGGCGCCGGTCCACACCGTCACGCCGTCGCCGAACGCCTTGGCGGGGTCCGGGATCTGCGTGTCGCCGCGGTGCACGGCCCGCCGTCCGGCGAACCGGGCGCCGTTCGCCAGCGCGATCGACGGGTCGTCGACGTCGCTGCTGTAGTAGCCGCGGTACTCGCTGCTGGGGGCGAAGACCCGGTCCGGGGCGTCGCTCCAGTACGCCCGCTCACCCTCGGACGTCCGCCAGCGCACCAGGAGCACGCCGTCGAACCACGACGCGACGGGCGCGGACGACCAGGTG
>DATMCA010000611.1:0-3247 GCA_035559015.1 Umezawaea sp.
TCAGGATCACGCCCGCCAGGTAGACCACCGAGGTGAAGAGCACGCCGGAGAGCCCGCGGTGAGCACGACGGCGTTCATCACGTCGCCGACCCAGGCCACGCCGAGCTGCGAGAAGACCGTGACGAACGGGCTCTCCAGGCCGCTGTAGGCGTTCCACGGCAGCAGCAGCGTGAGCAGCAGGACCGAGCCGACGTAGAAGATCGCGATCCGGTAGACGACGCCGTTGATGGCCTTCGGCATCACCTTGTGCGGTTCCTTGGTCTCACCCGCGGCGATACCGACGAGTTCGACGGCGGAATAGGCGAAGATAACCGCCTGGAGCGTCATCAGCGCAATACCCACTCCGGCCGGGAAGAAGCCGCCGAAGTCGGTGATGGTGTGCACGCCGGCCGCCGAACCGCCGATTTCGGTGCCCTTGACGACCAACGCGACACCGGTGAACAGGAACGCGACGATGGCGGTCACCTTGATGACGGAGAACCAGAACTCCAGTTCACCGAACAATTTCACCGAAAGGAGGTTGATGACGACCAGGAAACGCGAGCGCGACCAGCGCGGTGATCCACTGCGGCAGGTCCGGGAACCAGCGGTGCGTGCAGATGGCGACCGCGGTGATCTCGGCGATGCCCGTCATCGCCCAGTTGAGCCAGTACCTCCAGCCGGACGCGAACCCGGCCAGAGGGCGATGAACTCGCGGGTGTACTCGACGAAGCTGCCGGTCGTGGCGCGGTGCAGGACCAGCTCGCCCAGGGCCCTCATCACGAAGAACGCGCCCAGACCGCACAGCGCGCAGGAGAAGATCAGTGCCGGTCCCGCGGTGGCCAGGCGCCCGCCCGCTCTGAGGAAGAGGCCGACGCCGATGGCGATCATCTGCACCTGGCGCTTGCTCGACGACTTTCTGCACCCGTCGGCGTCGAGCAGGTCTTCTGCCCTTTCGGACACATTTTTCTGCGAATCCACGAGAACTGGTTCCTTTCCACGGACCACGTGTGCCGGAACCTCCCGCGTTCCGACCCGGACCAGTGGAGTGACGCCGACCACCCCACTGGCCGCAGGACGTCAGAGGTTGTGCGCAGTCAGTGGGAAATCACCTGGGGAAGACTTGATGTAATCGAGATCACAGGGCGCGCACGTCGTGGAAAGGGCCCGGTCCAGGTCGTCCCAAATGTCTTCAACGTCCTCCAAACCGACGCTCACCCGCAATAGGTTCTCCGGCACTCCGCACGCATTTCGGTCGGCACCGGGAACGAGTCGGTGGGTGAGCGCGGCCGGGTGCTCGATGAGCGTGTCGACCGAGCCGAGGCTCACCGCGGGCGTGATCAGGGACAGGCCGCGGACCACCTCGGTCGGGTCCTCGCGAGTGGTGAACGCCAGCACCGCTCCGGGTCCGCGCAACTGCCCGCCGAGCAGGCCCGCCGGGTCCGCGCCGGGCAGGCTCGGGTGCCGAACCACTCCGACGGCCGGGTGCTCCGCGAGCCTGCGGGCGAGTTCGACCGCGCCGCGCTGGGCCGCTTCGACGCGCAGCGGCAGCGTCGCCAGGCCGCGGTGCATCAGGTAGCCGCCGAGCGGGTGCAGCACGGCACCGGTGACGATCCGGACTTGGCGCAGCGCGGCGGCGCGGTCGGCGGAGCACGCCACGACACCGCCGAGCACGTCGCCGTGGCCGCCGAGGTACTTCGTGCCGGAGTGCAGCACGTAGGTCGCGCCGTGGGCGGCGGGGTTCTGGAGCACCGGGGTGGCGAAGGTGTTGTCGACCATGACCGGCACGGCGCCCGCCTGCTCCACGACGGCGGCGATGTCCACGAGGTCCAGGTTGGGGTTGGCCGGGGTCTCCAGCACCACCAGACCGGTCTCGGGGGTGATCGCCTCGGCCACGCGGTCGGCCGTCGCGTAGGTCGTGCGGACTCCGAGGAGACCGGACGAGAGGAGGTGGTCGGTGCCGCCGTAGAGCGGGCGCACGGCCACGACGTGGGGCTTGCCGCCCATGACGGCCGCCGCCTGGACCACCGCCGTCACCGCGGCCATGCCGCTGCCGAACGCCACCGCCTGTTCGGTGCCCTCCAGCAGGGCCAGCGCCTTCTCGAAGCGGGCCACCGTGGGGTTGTGGAGGCGGGCGTAGACCGGCGATGACGCCTCGGCCACGCCGTCGGCCAGGGCTTGGAGGGCTTCACCGCCCCTGGCCTGGTCCGGGACGGGGTAGGTGGTGGACAGGTCCAGAGGAGCCGCGTGCACGCCCAGGGCCACGAGGTCGTCGCGACCGCCGTGGACTGCCATCGTGTGGAAACCCGCCATGGTGACCTCCGTGTTTCGTGCGGTCCGGTGGCACGATCGTGACTTCCCGGGCAGGTTTCACGGGGAAGTTCCGCAGGTGCTGCGGCTGGCGGAGGGGATGTGCGTGATGGATTCGGTGGACGCCGCGATCGTGCACGAGTTGCAGAAGGACGCGCGGCTGCTGAACAAGGACCTGGCGGACCGGGTGAACGTGGCCGCGTCGACGTGCGTGGTCCGGCACCGGGCGCTGAAAGATCGCGGGGTGATCACCGGGTACCACGCGGAGGTGGACCTGAAGGCCGTCGGGCGGCCGGTGCAGGCGATCATCGCGGTGCGGATCCGGCCGCACACGCGGGCGATCGTGGGGCCGTTCATGGAGTACGCGCTGGGGTTGGAGGAGACGCTCGCGGTGTCGCACGTGACCGGACCGGACGACTTCCTGGTGCACGTGGCCGTGGCGGACACGGCGCACCTCCAGAGGTTGGTGCTGGACGGGTTCACGGCTCGGCGGGAGGTGGCCGAGGTGCACACGAACCTGTTGTTCGAGCACGTCCGGAAGCACACGGTGCCGCCGTTGCCGGAGATGTGAAGGTGGACTTTGTAGTTTGCCTTGCTATGGCGTCGGCGGGGTGAGCGATCCGGAAGTTCTGGCCGGGGAGCTGCTCGCGCTGATCTCGCGGTTGAAGCGGCGGTTGCACGAGGAGTCCCGGCACGACGACTACACGCCGTCGCAGGTGGCGGTGCTGGTGCGGTTGAGGCACGACGGGCCCGCGACGGTTACGGAGCTGGCACGCGCGGAAGGGGTTCGCCCGCAGTCGATGGGGGCGACGGTCGCCGCGCTGGAGGCCGGCGGGTTGATCTCCGGTGCTCCGGACCCGGCGGACGGGCGGCGGACGATCCTGTCGCTGACGTCGTTCGCGCTGTCCGAGATCGCCACCAGTCGGGCGGCCAAGGAGGGTTGGCTGTTCTCGGCTGT
>DATMCA010000612.1:0-7100 GCA_035559015.1 Umezawaea sp.
GAGGTCGACGTCGCCTACCGGCAGGCCGTGCTCGCCCGCAGCACGGTCGTGCCCGGCCGGGTCGAGGTCGCGGCGCTCGCGGAACGGCTGCCGGAGGCGTTGCTGCTGGGCTCGCCCGACCTCGCGGCGGCGCTGGTCGACCGCCGCCTCGGACCGCTGCTGAAGATCCCGCGGCCGGAGCGCAAGCTGCTGCTGGACACCCTGGAGGCGTGGCTCACCACGGGCGGGTCGATCAACCGGACCGCGACCGCCGTGCACTGCCACCGCAACACGGTGATCAACCGGATGCACCGCGTCGAAGCCGTCACCGGGCTCGACCTGGCGGACACCGGCGCGCACTTGGAGCTGGCACTGGCGCTGCGCGCGTCGTGGCTGGTCCCACGGGCCTGACCACGGCCTCTGTGCACTTTGCACAACGCCGGTAGCCCAAAAGTAGGCACGACGTTCCTTCTCCTGGCGGATGTGACGTGACACACTCCGGGCTCGAACTGCTGCGCTACGCCACCGGACCACCACTCAGAGTGCGCCTGCGAGGAACACCCATGGCAGAACACCGTCGTTCGCCGGAAGACCCCACCCGCCGCCGATTCCTCGGCTACCTGCTCGCCGCCCCGACGCTCGCCGTCGGGGTGACGTGGGCGGACGCCGTGTTCGGCGCCGACGAGGCCGAGGCCTCCATCCCATCGCTCCCGCAGCCCGAGGACCTCTTCGACCTCGGCGACCTGCAGAACCTGGCCGCGCTGCCCACGTCCGGCCTGATCGGCGTGCAGGTGAACGAGGACGGCACCGCGTCGTTCGCGCTGCACCGCACCGAGGTGGGCCAGGGCATCACCACCGCCGTCGCCATGATGGTCGCCGAGGAGTTGGACCTGCCGGTCGACAAGGTCCGGATCACCCTCGCCGACGCGCGTCCCGAACTGCTGCTGAACCAGCTCACCGGTGGCTCGAACTCGGTCCGAAGCATCTTCACCCCTGTCCGGACCGCGTCCGCGCTCGCCCGCCAGCAGCTCGTCCGCACCGCCGCGGCCCAGTGGGGGGTGCCGGAGAGCGAGGTCGCCACGAGGGACGGCGTGCTCTCCCACCGCAGCGGGAGGTCCGCGACCTACGGCTCGCTCGCGAAGGCCGCCGCCAGCGACCGGACGATCCGGGTTTCCGTGTCCCTCAAGGCGGTCGGCGACTTCCGGGTGCTCGGCAAACCGCAGAACCGGATCGACGCGCACGACATCGTCACCGGCCGCAAGAAGTTCGGCATGGACCTCCAGGTGCCCGACGCCAAGCCGTGCATGGTCCGCAGGCCTCCGACGATCAACGGCACGGTGAAGGCGGTGCGCAACACGGCCGCCGTCAAGGCGATGCCGGGCATCACCGACGTCGCCGTGGTCAAGTACGGCGTGGCCGTGCGCGGTGACACGTTCGGCCAGTGCATCGACGGCCTGCGGGCTCTGGACGTCGAGTGGAACCCCGGCACGGTCGATGGCGAATCGGACGCGACGGTGCTCGCGAAGCTCAAGAAGGCGCAGCTGCCGCTCGCCTTGCCACCGCTGGGCGTGCTGTCCGTCGAGGCCGAGTTCACGTTCGCGTTCGCCAGCAACGCCCCGCTGGAACCGGACAACGCGATCGCCGACGTGCGACCGGACCGCGCGGAGATCTGGTCGACGCTGAAGGTGCCGATCGACGCGCAGCAGGACATCGCGCGGCAGCTCGGGCTGCCCGCGGACAAGGTCGTCGTCCACGTCGTGACCGGCGGCGGTTCGTTCGGCAGGCACCTGTTCCACGACGTCGCCGCGGAAGCCGCGGAGATCTCGCAGAAGATGGGCAAGCCGGTCAAGCTGTCGTGGTCCCGCACCGACGACTTCCGCCAGGGCCGCACGCACCCCATGTGCGTGTCACGGGTCCGGGCGACGCATCTGCTCGGCAACGTGCTGACCTACGAGCAGCGGCACACCAGCTCGGAGACCAGCTTCAGCCACGGCCTCGGCGAGATGATCACGTCGACCGCGGCCGAGCTGCCGATCGTGGGCAACTACAGCTTCGCCCAGACGATCTTCCTGCTGAGCCAGTCGGTGCCGTACAACTTCGGCGTCGTGACCCAGCTGCTCAACGAGATCCCGCTGAAGTTCAACACGGGCAGCATGCGCAACATCTACTCGCCGAACGTGGTGTGCGCGCAGGAACTCGTCGTCGACAAGCTGGCGGCGAAGCTCGGCAAGGACCCGATCGCGTTCCGCCGCGAGTTCCTCAAGGACGACCGGCTGCGCGCGGTGATGGACAGGGCCGTGGTCGAGGGCCAGTGGGGCCGGGCGCTGCCGAAGGGTGTGGCGCAGGGGATCGGTCTGCACGCCGAGTACCGCGGCGCGGTCGCGGTGTTGGTGGAGGTCGACTGCCGGCCGGAGACCGTGAACCGGCCGATCACCGACGGCGTCACGGGTCCGCGCGTCACGAAGGCGACGATCGTGATCGACGCCGGCCTGCCGCTCAACCCGCGCGGGCTGGAGGCGCAGATGATCGGCGGCCTCAACGACGGCATCGCCCTGGCGCTGACGTCGAGCCTGCACATCAAGGACGGCATCCCGCTGGAAGGCAGCTGGGACAACTACTTCTACACCCGGCAGTGGAACACGCCGCCCGAGGTGAAGGTGGTCGTCATGCCTCCGACGACCGGGAACCCCAGCGGTGCCGGGGAGATCGCCGTGGCACCGGCGTTCGCCGCGGTCGCCTGCGCGTACGCCAGGGCCACCGGCGCGATGCCGACGAGCTTCCCGATCAACCACGGCAGGCTCGGCTTCGAGCCGTTCCCGTCGCAGCCGTCCACGCCCGCTTCGCCGACCAACGGCCTCGACAGCGCGTTCTGAGGAGCCTTCCCTTGTCTCAGCACACTTTTCTTCTCAACGGCAGCAGGGTGACGGTGGACGTCGCCGACGACGTCCGGCTCCTGTGGGTGCTGCGCGACATCCTCGGCGTCACCGGCCCGAAGTACGGCTGCGGCCTGAACGTCTGCAAGTCCTGCACGTCCCACATCAACGGCAAGGCCTTCAACCCGTGCTCGGTGCCGGTCTCGAAGATCAAGGAGTCCGACGAGATCACCACCATCGAGGGCCTGCCCGCGACCGTCGGCCGCGACCTGCACCCGATGCAGGAGGCGTGGCTGGAGGAGGACGTGTCGCAGTGCGGCTACTGCCAGCCGGGCCAGATCATGGCCGCCGTGGCACTGGTCCGCAAGACCAAGGCCGAGGGCAGGCAGATCACCGACGCGGACCTCGACGGCCTCCGCAACATCTGCCGCTGCGGCACGTACTCCCGCATCCGCACCGCGATCAGGAAGGGCGCCGACCGCATGTGACCCGTGTGGACCCGTCGTCACGGCGTGTGCCTGTTCACCATCCTCGGCCGTGATCGTCGGTGGCGGTGATACTGGCGTTCGTGAGTCCACTCGGTCTGCGGTTCGTCGGTCACTCCACCGTGCGCGTGGAGTTGGCGGGGCGGGTCGTGCTCACCGATCCGGTGTTGACCGATCGGGTGTCGGTGCTGAGTCGGGTGGTTCCGCCCAGTACCGCGGGTGATCGGGCAGACGTCGACCTGGTGCTGCTGTCGCACCTGCACGGTGACCACCTGCACCTGCCGTCGCTGCGACTGCTGGGTGATCACGTTCGGGTGGTCGTGCCGCGTGGAGCGGGGGCGTGGTTGCGGGCCAAGGGGATTCGGCGGGTGGAGGAGTTGGCGCCCGGTGAGGAGCTGGTGGACGGCGACCTGCGGGTCACCGGTGTGGAGGCCGCGCACTCCGGTCACCGGTGGGGGCCGCGGTCGACGCGCGGGCCGCAGGCGGCGGCGATGGGGCACGTCATCGAGGGTGGTGGTGTGCGGGTCTACGCGGCCGGGGACACGGACCTGTTCGACGGGATGAGCGCGGTGGGCGACGTCGACGTCGCCCTGCTGCCGGTGTGGGGGTGGGGGCCGACCCTGGGGCCGGGCCACCTGACGCCCGCGCGGGCCGCCGAGGCGGTGGAGGTGCTGCGGCCTCGGGTCGTCGTGCCGGTGCACTGGGGGACGTTGGCGCTGCCGGGCCTGGTCAGGGCGCCGGGCCGGGTCGGCGCGCGGATGCGGCGGTTGCTGGTGGAGCCGCCGAGGGAGTTCGCCGCTGCGGTCGCGGCGACCGGATCAGCCACTCGGGTGCTGGTCACCGAGCCGGGATCGGACGTGGAGCTGCACCGGGGTGAGGGCGCGTGACCGTGCTGGCGGTGGACTGGGCCGACCCGTCGAGCATCGGGTACCCGGTGCTGTTCGGCGGTGTGCTGCTGGGGTCGGTGGTGCCGATCGTCCCGACGGGCGCGGTGGTGGGCGCCGCCGCGGCCATCGCCACGAGCACCGACCGGCTGGACCTGGTGTGGGTGGTGCTGGTGGCGACCTTGGGTTCGCTGATCGGCGACCTCGTGACGTTCGCGGCCGCCAGTGGTGGCCGGACGGCGATGGTGCGCTGGTTCTCCCGACGGCAGTCGGCGGAGAAGCTGGAGTCGGCGCGCGAGAAGTTCGCCGCGCGGGGGTGGCAGGTGGTCGTGATCGGCCGCATGGTGCCCGCCGGCCGGATCCCGGTGCTGCTGGCGGCGGGCGCGCTCGGGTACCCGTGGCGGCGGTTGGTGCCCGCGGCGGCCGGGGCCTGCCTGCTGTGGTCGGTGGTGTACTCGGCGCTCGGCGTGGTCAGCGGCGGCCTCTTCGACCACCCCGTCGTGGCCACCGTGATCGCCACGGTCCTGGTGCTGGTCGTCACCGCCGTGTCGGCGCTGGTCGCACGGCGGCGTGAGCGGAGGTCGTGATGGAGGAGAGCGGACGGCTGCTGAGGGGCGGCCGGGTCGTCGCCCGTCTGCTCCTGGTCTGGCTCCTGGTCGCCGTCGTGCTGCACGTGCTCGACGGTTGGCTCATAGACTTCGCCCTGCCGCAGTGGTGGCAGCCGACGGTCTTCGCCCTGCTCTACGGCCTCCTGAGCGCCGTCGTGTGGCCGCTGGTCCTGCGGGTGGCGCTGCCGGTGGCCGTGTTCACCCTCGGCATCGGCTCGTTCCTGCTGCTCGGCGCGGGCCTGCTGGCCATGTCGTTCGTCGTGCCCGGCGTGGTCGTCGCGAACCTGCGCACGGCCGTGCTGGTCGTGTTCGCGGTGTCGGCCGTGGGTGCCCTGGTCAGCAGCCTGCTGGCCATCGACGAGGACGAACTGTTCTTCCGCCGAGCCGCCCGACGGTTCCGGCGGGCGGGCGACGGCGACGACTCCGAACCACCGGGCGTGCTGCTCCTGCAGATCGACGGCCTCGGGTACGACACGGTGCGACGAGCCGTGCGCGACGGCGACCTCCCCACCATGGCCGGGTGGCTGGTCGAGGGCAGCCACGTGCTGACGGACTGGCACTGCGACTGGAGCTCGCAGACCGGCGCGAGCGTCTGCGGCCTGCTGCACGGCTCCAACGACGACATCCTCGGCTTCCGCTGGTACGAGAAGGACCGCGACCACGTGATGGCGTGTGCGCACCCGGCCGACGCGGCGGAGATCGAACGACGTCACTCGGACGGCCGTGGCCTGCTCGCCGGAGGCGGTGCCGCCCGCAGCGGCCTGTTCACCGGCGACGCCGACCACACCAGCATGACGATGAGCGCCGTCCCCCTGCTGACACCCACCAGACGGGGCCGTTCACGAAACTCGGCCGGCTACTACGTGTACTTCGCCAACCCGGTCAACCTCGTGCGCACGGTAGGCGCCGCACTCGTGGACATCCTCCGCGAACTCTCCGCTTCAACAAGGCAACGCCGAGCCGGAGTACGCCCTCGCGTGAAACGCGGCGGCACCTACCCGTTCGCACGGGCCGCCACGACGGTGATCACCCGCGACCTGGTGGTGTCCGCCATCATCGGCGACATGCTGGCCGGCCGCCCGGTCGTCTACGCGGACTTCCTGGGCTACGACGAAGTCGCCCACCACACCGGCATCGAACGCTACGACGCCCTGGCCGTGATCCGCGCCATCGACCAACAAATCGGCCGCCTGCACCGCGCAGCCCAACTGGCGCCCAGAAAGTACCGGTTGGTGGTCTTCTCGGACCACGGCGTCACCCAGGGCTGGGCGTTCGCCGACCGGTTCGGTGAGTCGATCGAGTCGCTGGTGGGCAGGTTGTGCGGCGGCACACCCGAAGCCGGAAAGGGCAAGAAGGCCAAGCCGACCTACGCCTGGCAACTGAACGCGGCCTTGGCCGAAGCAGGCGGCCCGATCGCCACAGCACTGCGGGCCAGAGCCGGAACGCCGGACCGCCACCGCACCCCGGAAGGCACCCCCGGCGCGGTGACCAGAGTGGCACCGGGCGTGGTCGCGGTGGTCTCCGGCCATGTGGCGATGGTGTCGTTCACCGAACACGAGGGCCGAGTAGCACTGGAAACCATCGAAACCGAATTCCCAGACCTACTACCAACCTTGGTAGACCACCCGGGAGTCGGCTTCGTACTGGTACGCAGCGCCACCGGACCAGTAATCCTGGGCCGCGACGGAGTCAAATGGCTGGAAACCGGCGAGGTACGAGGAGAAGATCCCCTTGCAGACTACGGAATCCACGCCTCAGACCTGATCAGACGAACAGACGGCTTCAAGCACTGCCCGGACCTACTGATCAACTCCAGGTACAACCCGGTCACCGACGACGCCTCACCGTTCGAGGTACACGTCGGCTCACACGGCGGCCTGGGCGGAGGACAGTCACGAGGATTCCTGGTACACCCCGCAGACCTCCCCAAGACGAACGAGATCGTAGGAGCAGAAGCACTGCACCGCGTAGTACGGGACTGGCTAACACATCTCGGACACCCAGAGCCAACAAAACGAAACCACTCGACACCCGACGCACAAGCCAAAACCGGGTGACCCACCACCCGGGTGGCACAAGGTCTTCCCGAATCGTGTCCGATTTTACTTGGGGGATTTGCCCCTTAAAATTGGCTCTTGATACCTATGTGTGGGTGCGGTCGGGTAGATCGGGGCGGTAGCCGCCCAACGCGAGCAGTGCCAGGGAGATCAGGGCGTCGGGATGCCTGAACCCGAACGCCATCCGGGTCAGTAGTCGGATCTTGGTGTTGGT
>DATMCA010000613.1:0-5788 GCA_035559015.1 Umezawaea sp.
TGGAGCCTGTTCGTCTGCCGGGTTGGTGGTGGGCGCGAGGTGGTGGGTCGGCCGTGGTCTTGGCCCCGCGTGGCTTCGGTGGTGGTTGAAGTGACCACCTGCACAGTTTTCGGCAGCGCTGAGCCGCTTGGCGGAGTTAACGTGTCGCAGTGCCCCTTGATCTGACCGCTGAGCTGGACGCCGCTGCTGCCGTCCTTGCCAACGCCACCGACGTCACGCTGCTGGCCCACGTGAATCCCGATGCCGATGCGTTGGGGAGTGCGTTGGCGCTTGGGTTGGTGTTGCATCGGCGGGGTGTGGTTGTGCGGGTGTCGTTCGGTGCGCCTGCTGAGGTGCCGGAGACGTTGCGCGGGCTGGATGTCGCAGGCCTGTTGGTGCCGGCCGGTGATGTTCCCGAGGTGCCGCCGGTGTTGGTGGCGTTGGACGCGGGCAGTGTTGGGCGGCTCGGGCCGTTGGGGAATCGGGTGGCCGCGACGATCGCTGCCGGCGGGCAGGTCGTGGTGTTGGACCACCACGTGTCGAATCCCGGTTTCGGCACGGTGAACGTGGTGGACGACCAGGCTGAGGCGACCGCGCTGGTGGTGTTGCGGTTGCTGGACGTGCTGGGTGTTGAGATCGATGAGCCGGTTGCTCGTTGTGTTTACGCGGGGCTCGTCACCGATACCCGGTCGTTCCGGCACGCCAGTGCCGACACCCATCGGGTGGCCGCTCGGTTGATCGAAGCGGGTGTGGACGCCGAGGGTGTGGCGCGGCCGTTGATGGACAGTCACCCGTTCGGCTACCTGAACATGCTCGCGTCCGTGCTGAGTCGGGCGACGCTGGATCGGGACGCGGCCAACGGGCTCGGGCTGGTGCACGCGGTCGTGACGTTGGAGGACGCCGCAGGGTTGCGGCCGGAAGAGGTGGAGAGCGTGGTCGACCTCATCCGCACGGCGCAGGAGGCGGAGGTGGCGGCGGTGTTGAAGGAACTCCGGCCGTCCACCTGGTCGGTGTCGTTGCGGTCGGTGAGCGCGGTCGACGTGCGTGAAGTGGCCCAACTGCTGGGGGGTGGGGGGCATCGGAGGGCCGCCGGGTTCACCGCTCGGGGGCCGGCGGAGCAGGTGTTGGCCGATCTCCTGGAAGCACTCTCGCGCTCGTGAGCGACGATCGCGTCCCGCCTCGGCGGGTTCTGGGGCTGGCGATTCCCGCTCTTGGCGTTCTTGCCGCCGAGCCGCTCTACGTGCTCGTGGACACCGCCGTGGTGGGTCACCTCGGTGCGCTGCCGCTCGCGGGGCTCGCGCTGGGTGGGGTCGTGCTCTCGCAGGTGGCCGCGCAGTTGACGTTCCTCGCCTACGGCACGACGTCCCGTGCGGCCCGCCTGCACGGCGCCGGACGCCGCCAGGAGGCCGTAGCGGAGGGTGTCCAGGCGACCTGGCTGGCACTGGGCGTCGGCGTGCTGCTGATCGGCCTGGGCCAGCTGTTCGCGGGGCCGCTGGCCCGTCTGCTCGCGGGGGACGGCGAGGTCGCGGACGCGGCCGTGGGCTGGATCAGGATCGCGCTGTTCGGCGCGCCGTTCATCCTCGTCACGCTGGCGGGCAACGGGTGGATGCGCGGCGTCCAGGAGACCGCGCGCCCGCTGCGGTACGTGCTGCTGGGCAACGGCCTGTCGGCGATCCTGTGCCCGCTGCTCGTCTACCCCGCCGGCCTCGGCTTGGAGGGGTCGGCGATCGCGAACGTGGTCGCCCAGGTCGTGTCGGCGAGCCTGTTCTTCCGCGCCCTGTTCGCCGAGGACGTGGCCCTGCGCCCGGTGCCCGCCCTCATGCGCGCCCAACTGGGCCTCGGCCGCGACCTGATCGTCCGCAGCCTCGCCTTCCAGGCCTGCTTCGTCTCCGCCGCCTCGGTGGCCGCCCGCACGTCGATCGCCGCCGTGGGCGCGCACCAGGTCGTGCTCCAGCTCTGGATGTTCCTCGCGCTGGTGCTGGACTCGCTGGCCATCGCCGCGCAGGCCATCGTCGGCGCCGCGCTCGGCGCGGGGGAGCGGGTCAAGGCGCGCCGGTTCGCGTGGCAGATCACCGGGTACGGGCTGATCTTCGGCATCGGTCTCGGGATCGTGTTCGCGGCGGTCGCGGGGGTGCTGCCGAAGGTGTTCACCACCGACGCGGGCGTGCTCGCCGAGATTCCGCACGCCTGGTGGTTCTTCGTCGCGCTGCAACCCGTCGCGGGCGTCGTGTTCGCGCTGGACGGCGTCCTGCTCGGCGCGGGCGACGCCGCGTTCCTGCGCACGGCGACGCTGCTGGCGGCGGGCATCGGCTTCCTGCCGATGATCTGGGCCTCGCTGGCGTTCGACTGGGGGCTGGTCGGGATCTGGACCGGCCTCTCGCTGTTCATGCTCCTGCGGTTGGTCACACTCGTCCTGCGCACGCGTTCGGAGCACTGGTCGGTGGTGGGTGCCGTTCGATAGGTGGGATGTGTCCAGGAGCACCACGCTGAATCGTTACCACTAGGCAAGCATCTTCGATGTACTGGGTGGACCCACTACCCGAGGAGCGTGCCTTGCCGGTCGATCGCGCCACGAAGCAAGCGTGGCTGATCTGGACCACCGCCATCGTCGTCTACGTCGCCGCACTGTTCCACCGCACGTCGCTCGGCGTCGCGGGTCTGGAAGCGAGCGAGCGGTTCGGGGTGGGCCCCGCCGCACTGGGCACCTTCACGGTGCTCCAGATCGGGCTCTACGCCCTGATGCAGATCCCCACCGGGCTCCTCGTGGACCGCTTCGGCCCGCGCCGGGTCCTCACCGCCGCCGCCCTGCTCATGGGTACCGGCCAGGTCCTGTTCGCCATCGCGGACTCCTACCCGCTCGGCCTCGCGTCGCGCGCCGTCCTCGGCGTCGGCGACGCCATGACGTGGGTCAGCCTCCTGCGCCTGGCCGCGGCCCACTTCCCGGCCCGCCGCTTCCCGGTGATCGTCTCGCTCTCCGCCGCGCTCGGCGGAGCGGGCAACCTCGCGGCCACCGTCCCGCTGACGCTGCTGCTCGGCGGCGTGGGCTGGACGTGGACGTTCCTGGTCGCGGGCCTGGTGACCGCCGCGTACGCCCTGGTGGCGTTCTGGCGGCTGCGCGACGTCCCCGCGGGCGTGATCGTGCCCGTGCTGGAACCGGAGTCGTTCCGCACGGTGCTGCGCAAGGTCGTCCACGCCTGGCGCGTCCCCGGCACCCGCCTCGGCTTCTGGACGCACTTCTCCACCATGTCCACGCCCGCCGTCCTCGGCCTGCTGTGGGGCTTCCCGTACCTCGTCGAGGCTCAGGGCATGTCCCGCTCCGCCGCCAGTTCCACGCTCAGCCTGCTGGTCATCGGGGCCATCTCGGCGGGACCGGTGCTCGGGTCGGTCATCGCCCGCAAGCCGGAGCTGCGCATGCCGATCGCGGGCTGGTTCCTCGGCGGTGCGCTGGTCGTCTGGACGGTGCTGCTCGCCTGGCCCGGCGGCGTCGTGCCCGCGCCGATCGTGCTGACGGCGTTCCTGGTGCTCTCGCTCGGCGGTCCGATCTCCGGCATCGCCTTCGCGCTGGCCCGCGACTACAACCCCATGCACCGGGTCAGCACGGCCACCGGCGTCGTCAACGTCGGCGGGTTCGCGGCGGTCACCGGATCCGCCCTCACCGTCGGCGTCCTGCTCGACCTGTTCGACTGGCTGCCGCCCGCCCAGGCGTACCGGATCGCGTTCCTCGCGCTCGCGGTCATGCTGGTCATCGGCGTCTGGCGGACCGCCGTCTGGTGGCGTCGAGCCCGCACGGCGGTCTTCGAGGCGGAGGCCAGGGGCGAGGACGTACCCGTCCAGTTGCGGCGCAGGCGTTGGGACGCCTACACCGCAGCCTAAGATCCTCGCTCGTGTCCGCAACTCCTCGCCAGCCCCGCCCCTCCGTCCCGCCCGGTCTGGTCGTCATCGACAAGCCGGACGGCATGACCTCCCACGACGTGGTGGCCCGCGTCCGCCGGATCCTCGGCACCCGCAAGGTCGGCCACGCGGGCAGGCTGGACCCGATGGCCACCGGCGTCCTCGTGCTCGGCATCGAGCGCGCCACCAAGCTCCTCGGCCACCTCGCCCTGGACAGCAAGGCCTACCTGTCCACGATCAGCCTCGGCTCGTCGACCACCACCGACGACGCCGAGGGCGAGGTCATGTCCACTGTGGACGCCTCAGGTGTTTCCGAGGACGCCGTCCGCGCCGGTGTCGCGAAGCTGACCGGCCCGATCCAGCAGGTGCCCAGCGCGGTGAGCGCGGTCAAGGTCGACGGCAAGCGCGCCTACGCCAGGGTCCGCGACGGCGAACAGGTCGACCTGCCCCCGCGCCCGTTCACGGTCCACCGCTTCGACATCCTCTCCATCCGCCGCGAGGGCGACCGGACGGAGCTGGACGTCATGGTCGAGTGCTCCTCCGGCACGTACGTCCGCGCACTCGCCCGCGACCTCGGCGCGGACCTCGGCGTCGGCGGCCACCTCGCCGCCCTGCGACGCACCCGCGTCGGCCCGTTCGACCTCCGCGTCGCCAGGACCTTGGAAAAACTCGAAGCCGACCCCGGCCTTTCCCTGGACCTCGATTCCGCCGTCGCCACCGCGTTCCCCCGCCGCGAGATCGAACCCGCCGAAGTGATCGCCCTGTCGCACGGCCAACGGCTTTCCGCGGGCGGTTTCGACGGCACCTACGGTGTATTCGGACCCGATGGACATGTCGTCGCGCTGGCCAAGGACGAAGACGGTGTCGCCAGATCGGTGGTAGTCCTTTCACCCGTCGGGTAGCTACCGTTGGTCCTCATGGCGAGATGGGTATGGCCAACAGCGACCGGAGTGGTGACGTCGGCGACGGGAGTCGTCGTGAACGTGGCCACGGATCTGATGACGGAACCCTGGGCGTGGGTGGGGGTGGTCGCGCTCACCGGGCTCGGGGTGATTCTGGCGATGAAGGTGCAATCCGCGCCTGCGCCGTTACCCGCGTCGTTACCCGCGCCTGAGCCGGCTTCGGTGGAGTCGTTACCGGAGGTGCCGCCTACGGCTGGGGGAGTGCACAACTCGGTGCAGGGGGCGGTTCACGGGATGGTGATCCAGGCTGGGTCGATCGGGTCGTTCAACGATCGGTCGGTTAATCAGACGGCTGTGGCTCGGGATGGTGGGACGGTTCATCAGGCTGGGCGGGATATTCGGTCGGATGGGGCTTAGGGGTGCGGCTTGGGGCTGGGGCTTAGGGCTGGAGCTTGGGGCTCGGCTTGGGGCGAGAAGTGTGGAAGCCCTGTTGGTCTGGTGGTTCGTGGAGTTTGAAGCCGTGGGTGTGGTCGATTTGACTTGGGGCCCCTAGATTTGCCCCTTGATCGGGCGAAAAGGCAGTGTCCGAAAGCCCTGCCCGATCTCCAATTTTAAGGGGCAAATCCCCCAAGTCAAATCGACCACGCCAGTGCGGGAACTGCAAGGAAAACAAAAAAACAGACAAAACCCTGTGCGCGTCGGCAGGTGGTGGGCCGGTTTTAATGCTCGAAAAGCCGCATGACTGACTGGTGCCATCCGCGCGTATCGCGTAGCGGCCGATTTTACTCGGGGTTTTGCCCCTTAAAATTGAGGATCGGGCAGGGCTTTCGGGCACTGCCTTTTAGCCCGATCAAGGGGCAAAAGCGGGGTCCCCGAGTCAAATCGGCCGCCCCCGAACCACCTACAGCGCTTCAGACCCCGCCCACCCACCAACCTGCGCCAACCCGCACCTTCCCACCTCTGCCTCGCCCTACCCCCGCCCTCACCCCCCCGGCTCCTCACCTCCCAGTTCCACC
>DATMCA010000614.1:0-7681 GCA_035559015.1 Umezawaea sp.
CTGGCAGCGGTGGGCGCGGTCGACGACACGTGGCACCCGCAGCCGGGGCTGTCGCAGCTCACCGCGCTGGTCGCGCAAGTTCGGAAGGCGGGCACCCCCGTGGGGCTCCGGGTCGAGGGGACCACCGTGCCGCTTCCGTCCACTGTGGACCTGTCGGCGTACCGGATCGTTCAGGAGGCGTTGACCAACACCATGAAGCACGCGGGCAAGGGCGCGAAGGCCGAGGTCGTGCTGACCTACGAGAAGGCGGAGGTCGGCATCAGGGTCAGCGACGACGGGCGCGGCGCGGCCGGGGGAGCCGGCGGCGGCAACGGGCTGCGCGGCATGCGCGAGCGGGTGAAGCTGCTGGGCGGCAGGCTCGTCGCCGAACCCGGTCCGGGCGGCGGGTTCGTGGTCCAGGCCGCCCTGCCGATCCGGGGGAGCGGCTCGTGATCCGGGTGCTGATCGCCGACGACCAGACCCTGGTGCGCACCGGGTTCCGGATGATCCTGGAGAACGCGGACGACATGCGGGTCGTCGGCGAGGCGGGCGACGGCGCCGAGGCCGCCGCCATGGCGCTGGACCTGCGACCGGACGTCGTGCTCATGGACGTGCGGATGCCCGACGTCGACGGGGTCGACGCGACCCGCCGCATCTGCGCGGCCGACACCGGCACCCGAGTCCTGATGCTCACCACTTTCGACCTCGACGAGTACGTCTACGCCGCCATCCAGGCTGGTGCGAGCGGGTTCCTGCTCAAGGACACGCTGGCCGCCGACCTGCTCTCGGCGGTCCGCGTGGTCGCCCGCGGCGACGCCTGCGTGGCCCCCAGCGTGACCCGCCGACTCCTCGAACGCCACATCGGCACAGGCGCCCCACCCGCCTCCGCCGTCCTCGACGCGCTCACCGAACGCGAACGCGAGGTACTCGGCCTCATCGCCCGCGGCCTGTCCAACGGCGAGATCGCGGTCCACCTCTTCCTGTCCGAGGGCACGGTCAAGACCCATGTCAGCCGGGTACTCGCCAAACTCGGCCTGCGCGACCGCGTGCAAGCCGTCGTCCACGCCTACGAGTCCGGCCTGGTCCGTGCGGGGACGACCTAGGGGTCGTGCTCGTCGAGCGCGAGGTCAACCGCACAACTGCGGCTTTGCGTTGCGCCGAAAGGGATGTGTGCGCTGGCCCGCTGGCATCGCGGAGGTCGGGCGGGCAGGATCGGCGTTGTGCGCAGTGGTGAACAGCCGGATTCCGCGGATCTCCCGGACCGGGCGGCCGACGCCGCCACCCCACCCGAGCGGGCGGCGGTCGACCAGCAGGCGAACCTGTCGTTCGGGAGCACAGCCGTGCAGGCGGGTCGAGACGTCACGTTCATCGCCGAACAGCACGTCCACCGGACTCCCGAGGCCGAGCGACCGACCGAGGCGCGTCACCCGGGTGAACGGCCGGCCGCGGCTCGCGACGAGTTCGGCGACCTGGTGGACGCACTACTGGAGGTGGAGTCGATCCGCGACGACACCGCGCGCAGCACCGTCCTCGCCCTCCTGCCCGTGCGCATCGCCAGTTCGGTACCACACCACCCGCGCGCCAGGCTGCACGTGATCGGGCTGGTCCGAACGTGCCTGGACCACGAGAACGGCCTGCTCGAACTGGTGACGGTGCTTCGGGAAGTCGAAGGGGATTCCCTGGCGATCCGACGCCTGGAAGTCCTGACGCGCGGGTGGGAGATTAGCTGATTTCCAGGCGTACGTCCAGGAGATCGCAACGGTCAACGCCTCCGTTCACCTGCGGTGCCCTCTGCTGGTGACCGGTACCCGGTAAATCACCACTCACGTGCTGACCCCTGTAAACTCGGTCTCGGGCCGCAAGCGCATCGACTTCGGCCCTGCCACAGGGAGAACACGGAAGTCTTTCGGATATTTGGTGTTGTGCCATCCTGCCCACGAGTGCGGGAGTTCGTGATCCGCGCGCTCCTGGGCGGCTATGTGTTGCGGTGCGGGTCCTGGGAGTTTTGCGATTTGCGAACGAACGAACGTCCAGTCAAGATGCGTGCGGGATGAAAGTCCCCGCTCTCACCAAGGATGCCGTGTCGGCCACGACTTACTTCCGCCGCTGTCGCAGCAGGAGGAGTGGTCGTCCACCTAAGGAGATGTCATGCCCACCCCCGGAACCACTTCTTCTGCGGATCAGCGGGGCAGTACACCGAGTCGACCGCAGGTGTGGGGGCCGGTTCCCCTGCGGAACCCGGATTTCGTCGGACGCAAACAACTCCTGGAAGAATTGCGGAAACGTCTGATAGAGCCGGGTGCGACGGCGGTACTCCCGGAAGCGCTTCACGGAATGGGCGGTGTGGGCAAATCCCAGACCGTGGTCGAGTACATATATCAGCACGCCGCGGAGTACGACGTCGTGTGGTGGATCTCGGCCGAGCACCCGGCGCAGATCACCAGCAGCTTCGTCGAACTCGCCAAGCGGCTCGGCGTGCCCGCGTCGGGCACCGCGGACACGGCTGTCCCGTCGGTCCTGGAAGCGTTGCGGCGCGGCGAGCCATATTCGCGTTGGATCCTGGTGTTCGACAACGCCGACCGCCCCGAGGTGGTGGGTCCCTACCTCCCCGCGGGCCTCGGACACATCGTCGTGACGTCGTTCAACTCCGATTGGGCCGGTGTCGCCAGAACGGTCGAGGTCGACCTGTTCACCCGCGCCGAGAGCAAGGAATTGCTGGGCAGGCGTGGCGGCGAATTGGAGGATGACGACGCCGACCGGTTGGCGGAGGCCTTGGGCGACCTCCCGCTTGCGATCGAACAGGCTGCGGCGTGGCGCGCGCAAACGGGCATGCAGGTGCCCGAGTACCTGGACCTGCTCAAGCAGAATCGTATCGAATTGCTGTCCACGGGTACCGCGACCGGGTACCAGTTGCCGGTCGCCGCGGCGTGGAACGTCCCGCTCGAGAAGCTCAAGAACGAACACCAGGCCGCTCTCCAGCTGCTTCAGGTATGCGCCTTCTTCGGGCCGGATCCGATTTCCCGCAGACTTTTCAGCGGCGTGCGAGGGATCCCTGTGCCAGAAGCACTGTACGAGGCTATCGGTGACCCGATCAGGCTCAGCAGGGCAATCAGGGAAATCAGCAAGTACAGTTTGGCAAAAATTGACCACCGGAACAACAGTCTGCAATTGCACCGATTGGTGCAGACAGTCCTGAAGAACCGCTTAAACGAAGATGAGCAGAACAAGATGCGGCATTCCGTCCACCTCCTCCTGGTCAACGGCGATCCAGGTGATCCAGACGCCTCGGCCAACTGGCCGCGCTACGCGGAACTACTGCCCCACGCCACGATGGCGCTGGCGGTGCAGAGCAAGGACAAGTGGGTTCGCGAACTGATCCACAACCTGGTCCGGTACCTGCTGAACAGCGGCGACTACGGCGCGGCGCGCGACCTCGCGGTCCAGGCGGTCGAGGCCTGGAAGCCGCTGCTCGGGGACTCGGACCTCGACACCCTGGAGATGACCCGCCGCTACGCGATCGCCCTGCGCAGGCTCGGGCACACCGAGGAAGCCCGACTGCTCAACGAGAAGACCTACGAGACCCTGCGGCTCACCGTGGGGGACGACCACGAGAACGTCCTGGGCATGCTCGACACGGTCGCCGCCGACCGCCGTTCCGTGGGGTTGTTCGCCGAGGAACTGGAACTGCAGCAGGACGTCTACCAGCGGTCCCGCCGGGTCCTCGGCGAGGACGACCCCGCGACGCTGATCTACGCCAACAACCTCGCGAGCTGCTACCGCCTCATGGGCGACTTCTTCCGCGCCCGCGACATCGACGAGGACACGCTGCGCCGGCGCACGGCCGTTCTCGGGGCCGACCACCTGCTGACCTTCCGCTCGCTGAACGCCCTGTCGATGGACCTGCGCGAGTGCGGTCTCTACGTGGAGGCCGCCCGGCAGCAGGAAACCACGCTGGCGAAGCAGATCGAGATCTTCGGCAGGGACCACCCCAGCATCATCGGCGCCACCAGGAACCTGGCCGTCGCCAGGCGCAAGGCGGGCGACCACGACGGTGCCAAGGCCCTCGCCACGGACTGCCTGGACCGCTACCGCAGGCAGTCCGGTGACGGCCACGTCGATACCGTGACGGCGTTGATGACCCTGTCGACCGACCTCCGCCACCTGCACGACCTGGACGGATCGGAGGAGCTCGCCGCGCGCAGCCACCGCCAGTTCACCGAGATCCGCGGCGCCAACCACCCCTACACGCTGATCGCCGCCACCAACCTGGCGGTCACGCTGCGGTTGCGGGACGACCTGGACAAGGCCCGCGAGCTGAACGAGTTCGCGGCGGCCTCGCTGCGGGAGGTCTTCAACAGCGACCACCCGTTCACGTTGGTGAGCGCGACCAACCTCGCGAGCGATGTCGCCGCGCAGGGCGACCACGCGACGGCCGAGGCGATGGACAGGGAGACGTTCGAACGCTCGATCCGCGTGCTGGGACCGGAACACCCGTCGACGCTCGCGGTCGCCCTCAACCTGGCGATCGACCTCGACCGGCTGGGGAAGGACGACGAGGCCGCGATCCTGCACACCAAGACCGTGACCAGCTTTCGCAAGGTCCTCGGCGACGACCACCCGGCGACGACGGCGGCGAGCCAGTCCGTTCGCGCCAACTGCGACATCGACACCATGCAGCTCTAGGCGGCGGGGGCGGCCTGTGGTGCGTGGCCTCGATCGGACCGGAGCGGCGGGTGCTGGCCGAGTGGGACCGAATGCCCTCCGGTGGTCGCTGACAGGGGGTGTGGTTGGCGGCATGCTGGTGGTTGGTGGGGAGATCAAGGGGGCGTTGTGCGGGTTGACGGGGTGTTGGCGGAGCGGGATCACGTGATCGTCGGGTTGGACGGGCCGGTTGCCGAGGGGTTGGCGGTGGGGTCGGTCGCGGGGCGGTTGAGGGTGTTGTTGTCCGAGGACCGGTTGCCGTGGAAGGTGCGGCGGACGGGGGATCCGTTGGTGGTCGTGGCGCACGCGGGTGTCATCGGTCCGGCGACCGAGCGGGCCGTGCGTGCGCAGTGGCGGCGGCTCGACCACGAGGTGGTGGCGGCGGCCGAGGTCGCGGTGGGGGTTCGCGAGGCCTTCGCCGCGCTGGCCGCCTATGGGGCCCGGATCACCGTGGTCGGTGCACTGGACGTCGCGGCGATGCGGATCTTCCTCACCCTGCACGGCCTGGACGAGCACGTGGGAAGGCTGGTCGGCCGGGCCGAGGGGGACCGCGCGCTCCTGCCGCCCGCACCGGACCTGATCACCGCGGCGGTCCACGCGGGTGCCCTCCCGGTGGGGTCGTGCATGTTCGTCGGCGGTTCGGACCACGACCTCGCCGCCGCCCGCGCGGCGGGTGTCGACACGATCCGCCACCGCCGTGCGGACCCCGACCCGGTGACGCCGACGAACGCCTGGCTCGACCTGCTCGCCGCGCCGACGAGGAGGTGAGCGCAACCCGGACGGAGCAGCGCAAGCACACGATCCGGGACTGTCCGAGCCCACGGGGCTCCTCGACAATCAAGGCATGTCCGAACACACCACTGAGGACGGTTCACCCGGCGTTCTGGTCGTGGGGGCCGGGATCTCCGGGTTGGCGGCGGCGCGGGCGTTGCGCGAGCACGGCCACCCCGTCATCGTCCTGGAAGCGCGCGACCGGGTCGGCGGGCGGATCTGGACCGACGAGCACGGGGTCGACCTGGGGGCGCACTGGATCCACGGCACGGACGGGAACCCGATCACCGAGCTGGTCGAGGACCTGGGCATCCCCTACAGCTACGTGGGCGGTGACAGCGCTTACACCGGCGGCTTCGACAGCATGGACCTGTTCGGCGCGGACAACCGGATGGCGAACCACAGCCGCAAGAGCCGCACCAGGGAACTGGCGGACGACGTGCTGCACGAGCTGGAGCAGCGCGCCGAGACCGCGCGCAAGGGGCAGCACCCGGACATCCCGCTGGGCGAGGCCGTGCGGCAGGTCCTGGCCGAGCGCGGGCTGTCGCCGGAGGACGGGCAGGCGGTCCGCTACCACCTCAACGTGATCCTGCGCGAGGACGTGGGTGAGGACGCCGACAAGCTGTCGCTGAAGTTCTGGGAGGACGGCTACCTGGTCTACGGCCACGGCGACAGCACTCTGCACCAGGGCTACCAGTCCGTTGTGGACGCACTGGCCGAGGGGCTGGACATCAGGCTGGGCCACGTGGTCACGCGGATCGACACGGCGGTCGGGCGGGTGCGGGTCACGACCGACCGGGGCGGTTTCGAGGCGGACAAGGTGCTGGTGACGGTGCCGCTCGGTGTGCTCAAGGCCGAGTCGGTGCGCTTCGAGCCCCCGCTGCCCGAGGTCAAGCGGTCGGCGATCGCCCGGTTGGGCTTCGGCACCCTCAACAAGATCGCCCTGCACTACCGCGAACCCTTCTGGCCCAAGGACCAGTACGTCTTCGGCTACCTGTGCCGCGACACGGACCGCTACCCCACGGTCGTCATCAGCATGTGGAAGTCCCACGGCAAACCGATCCTGGTGATGCTGCTCGGCGCCTCGCTCGGCCGGGAGATGGAGACCTGGTCCGAAGAGGACGTCTCCGCGTACGCCACCACGGTCGTCGCGGACATCTTCGGCACCGGAACCCCGGCACCCGAACACATCTCGCGCACCGCGTGGTCGTCCGACCCGTTCGCGCGGGGCTCGTACACGTGCATCGGCGTCGACTCCTCGTCGAAGGACATCGGCACGCTCGCCGAACCCGTCGACGACCGGCTGTTCTTCGCCGGTGAGGGCACCAACCCCTACCACTGGGGCTGCGTGCACAGCGCGTACGAGTCCGGCAGGCGCGAAGCCGCGCGGATCAGCGGGAACGAGGCCCTCTACGCCCCGCCGAGCGCGGGCACGTCCCGTCGGCAGACGCGCAACACCGACCGGATGCTGCGGTTCGTGCGGATGCGGATGACGCACATCACCGAGCGCGACCTGGCTGAGCGGGTGGCGTGCCTGCGGGAGAGCGTCGACCCGCACGGCGTGCGCCTGTTCACCTCGCTGGCCGACGCCGAACTGGAGACGCTGGCGTCGATGTTCGACGAGATCCCCTTCACCGCGGGGGATCCGCTCTGCCGGGAGGACGACGAGGCGCACGGCGTCTTCCTCGTCACGAGCGGCGAGGTCGAGGTCGACTTCGGCGGCATCTACGAGCCGGCGGTGCTGGGCCGCGGCGCCCTGCTCGGCCACTACGACCTGTTCTTCAACGCCCGCACCACATCGGTCACGGCGCGCAGCGACGACGTCGTGGTGTTCTACCTCGACCACTACCGGTACCAGAGCTTCCTCTACGCCTTCCCCGACGTCATGATGCTGATGATGTCGGACCTGGTGACGCGGTGGGAGCAGTTGGAGAGCGCGCTCGGCTCCGCGACGCTGTCGGCGGCCCGACGGGAGACGGGAGTGGCCTAGGCTCGGGTCTGGGATGATCCCGCGGTGCCCGTCACCGCCGAAGACCTCTGCGCGTTCCTGCTCGACCTCGACGCCCCCGACCGCCTGGAGAGGCCACTCCTCCTGGACCAGGAGTCGCTGCGGGTCGGCGTCGCGCGGCTGGTCGACGCGCTCGGGGAGATCACGGGCGGTCGCTGCGTCGTCGAAGCCCTGCCGGAGGACCACGAGCACTACGGCACCATCACCGTGCCGACGCCGGAG
>DATMCA010000615.1:0-2555 GCA_035559015.1 Umezawaea sp.
CGTGGTGCTGCCGACCGGGGCCGAGGGCGAACTGGACGACGAGAAACCGGGCCACCACGCGCGCCTGCTGACCCGCGACGGGATGGTCGTCGTGGCGCGGCGCGGCTGGTCGCCGTTCACCCAGGTCGAACTGGCCAGGGCCGCGGCGCTGATCGACCTGCTCGGCGAGTCCGGCACGCCGACGCCGCAGCCGACCGCGATGATCAGCGCGGACGGCATGGCGCTGGTGCTGCGGCCGGGTGGCCTGGCCGACGAGGACGCCGTGGCCGCCCTGCACAACAGGTGCTCGATGCGCACGCTGTTCACCCGCTACCACTCCGGGATGCGCACGCTGCCGCGCCGCTGGCTGCACCGGCTGCTCAGCCCGCCGCGGGGCAGCACCGTCGTCGCGCAGTGCGCGGACCAGGTCGTGGCGCTGGGTCAGTTGATCCGGACGTCCACTCCGGACAGCGCGGAGATCTCCCTGCTCGTCGAGGACGCGTGGCAGAACCGCGGCGTGGGCACGGCCCTGCTGTGCGCGCTGGCCGACACCGCCCGCGCGGCGGGGTACCGCGAACTCGTGGCGTGGTGCCTGCCGTCGGAGACGGGGCTCGTGCGCACGGCCGCCCGCGCGGGCCTGGAAACCGCTGTGCGACGGGAGGACGGGCTGCTCAGGCTGTCCATCACGCCCACTCCCGCGCCGCTCCGGACACCCACCAGCGCAACTCCCGCGCAAATCGGTGGAACTAGGTGACCACGAAGTGTGGGAGCGCTCCCGAGCGGGACTGATCCGGCTAAGCTGAGCCGGATCGTCGACCGCCGAGGAGTGGTGCCCGTGTCCGTCCAACCGCAGCGCGCGGCGCGACCCACCCTGGAGGACGTCGCCGAGAGGGCGGGCGTGTCGAGGGCGACCGCGTCGAGGGTGCTGAACTCGTCGCCACGGGTCAGTCCCGAGGCGCACGAAGCGGTGACGGCGGCGGTGGTGGAACTGGGGTACACGCCGAACCACGCGGCCCGTTCGCTGGTCACCCGGCGCACGGACGCGGTCGCGGTCGTCTTCTCCGAGCCCGAGCCCAAGATCTTCGACGACCCGCACTTCGGCCAGCTGATCAGGGCCGCGGCCCGCGCGCTCGCCGCGGCGGACGTGCAGATGGTCCTGATGCTCGTGCACTCCCCCGAGGACCAGGCCCGCGCCGAGCGCTTCCTGGCGGGCGGGCACGTCGACGGCGCCCTGCTGTTCGCGCCGCACAAGGGCGACCAGCTGCCGTCCATCGCCCGCAAGCTCCCGCTGCCGGTCGTGTACGCGGGGCGGCCGTGGGGTCCGCTGCGCGGCCTGCACCTGGTCGACAACGACAACATCGGCGGTGCGGTCGTCGCGACCGAGCACCTGTTGTCGTTGGGGCGCAAGAAGATCGTCAGCGTCACGGGAACGGTCGACGAGTACTCGTCCATCGACCGCGTCGAGGGCTGGCGCACGGCCGTCGGCGCCGACGAGGCCATGACGGAGCTGATGACCGAGAGCGGCAACTACGACCGCGAGGGCGGCAAGCGCGCGATGGCCGCGCTGCTCGACCGCGTGCCGGACCTGGACGCCGCGTTCGTGGCGAGCGACCTGATGGCCGCCGGCGCGCTGGACGCGCTGCGCGAGGCGGGCAAGCGCGTGCCGGAGGACGTGGCCGTGGTCGGGTTCGACGACCACCCGTTGATAGCCCCGCACACCGAGCCGCCGCTGACGACGATCAAGCAGGACTCGAACGACCAGGTCGCCCACATGGTGACCCACCTCCTGCGGCTGCTGCGCGATGAACCCGTTCGGGCTCGCCGGGAAGTGCTGCCGACCATTCTCGTGCGCCGCCAATCGACTTGATGCCACCTTCGGGCGATATTGTTGCTACCCGATGTGTCATTGCCGAGTAATAGCCCACCCTTTCGAGCGTTTCTCATCCAGCCGACAACTCACCGTATTTTGTCGGACCCCACGAGTAATGTAGAAATCGGGGGACCCCCTGGGCGGGGGACCCTTGATTGGTCGTGAGCGCGCGCGGCGGGAAAGCCCGTTTCCGCGTGATCATTCCGGAACGGTCGGAAATGGCGGTCGCGATGTGCCCGGATCGAACTTCCGGGCGTCGGGGTCGCGCGCCGGGTGCGGCTCCCGCTCCCTGAGCACGGGACACCGCTCGACACGCTGTCGAGTCCGCGCGGAGCCCGTCTGGGAGCGCGACCACATCCCGTGCGGAACGCGGTGATTCCACCCGAGCGTTTGTCGGCGCAAACAACTCTGGGTAGACCTCACCGGGAATATCCATCCCGAATGAATTGAGGGGTGCCCCGGCTCGACAGCCGTGACACCCCTCAAGCCCTGGACGAGGGACCCGTGCGGCGGTACGGGCCCCTCGCCACCTCCTGCCCTACTCCACCTCGTACCCGGTGGCGGGAATCGAATTGCGGCCGATGATCCGCGCCAGGGTCGCCCCGCTGCGCTTCACCGTCCGCTCCTGGGTCTCGTAGTCGACCCGCACGACGCCGAACCGCTGGCTGTAGCCCTCGGCCCACTCAAAGTTGTCCAGCAGGCTCCA
>DATMCA010000616.1:0-8953 GCA_035559015.1 Umezawaea sp.
GGGGTCGTTGTCGGGTGGGGGAGCTGGAGGAGGAGCCGGGTTCTCCGGTGGTGGAGGGCTCTCCGGTGGGGCTGGTGGGGGTGCCGGTGGGTTCTCCGGTGTGAGTTCGGCCGGTGGAGGGGGAGCTGGTGGGGCGATGCAGCACGGTGGGGCTAGTGGGATCTTGCCGTCCGGGACGCCTGGGCACGCGGTTGTCGGGGGTGGTGGGGGTGCTGCCGGTGGTGGTGCGCCGCACGGCGGTGGTGGTGCCGCGGGTGGCGGGATGATGGGTGGGGCGCCGATGGGTGCTGGTGGGCAGGGTGGTGGGGGCAAGGATCACCAGCGGAAGGTGCGGCTTGAAGGGGAGGAGCTGATGGAGGCTCCTAAGGCGGCCAAGCCTGTTATTGGGGAGTGAGGCCCGGTCGGTGGCTACCCCGACGCTCGATTGTCTCGATGCCCGTTCGGCTTTGTCAAGGCGGGAAAGATGCCTTGACAAAGCCGAACGGGCACGAGGGCGCTGGGGATCGGGGTGGCGGGGGGAGTGTGGGTAGCCCCGGTTGGTGGAGAGGTGCGGGGTGGGTGGGGAGTGTGGCTAGGTCCGCTCCGCTAGTAGTGCGGTGATGCTTGCTTCTGCTGCTTGTCGGTCTGTTGGTACCAGGCCGATTCTGGTTCGTCTGTCGAGGATGTCTGCGGCTGTTAGGGCGCCTTCGTGTTGGGAGGCCCAGAGGATTTCTGCTGCGGTGATGTTGCCGGAGATCTGTTCCGGTCTGTTCATGGCTGTGATGGTTGCTGCTTCTGTGCCGTACTTGGCCTTTAGTCGTTGTGGTGCGTTGTTGGTCGGGCCTGTCGCGCCCACCAGCGGTAGGTTGTTGGTGCGGCACGGGCCTGCGGTGAGGTTGTTTTGTTGCGCTGCCGCTGTTACCGCGTCCGCTGCCATTTTGCGGTAGGTCGTGAGTTTGCCGCCTACCACGGTCAGGACACCGTCTTTTGAGGTGAGCACTGCGTGTTTGCGGGAGAGGTCGGCGCTTTTTTCGCCGGCGCCCGCCAGTAGTGGTCTGAGGCCGGCGAAGCTGCCCTGTACGTCGTGTGGTCCTAGTTTTCGCTCCAGTACTGAGGAAGCTACGTTCAGGAGGAAGTCCACATCGGACTGCGGGACTACTGGGACGTCGGGGATGGGGCCGTGTACTGGTTCGTCGGTGAGGCCCACGTAGATGCGGTCGTCCTGTTGGGGTAGCACGAGGGCGTACCGGTTGCGCTCGCCGGGGACTGGAACGGTGAGGGCGGTGTTGGTGATTCCTGTTGTGCTTGCGTTGAGGACCAGGTGGGAGCCGCGTGATGGGCGCAGGTGGATCTGGTCGACGAGGGTGCCTGCCCAGACGCCGGTGGCGTTGATCACGGCTCTGGCGTGGACCTCGAAAGGGGTGCCCGTTTCGGTGTCTACCGCTTCCGCGCCCTGGCCGGTGAGGGTGGTGACCTTCGCCCTGGTCAGGATGCGGGCGCCCAAGCCCGCTGCGGTGCGGGCCAGTGCGATGACCAGGCGGGCGTCGTCCGTGAGTTGGCCGTCGTAGCTCAGGAGGCCGCCGGTGAGGCCTGTGCGGCGCAGGCCTGGGACTAGGGCCAGGGCTTCAGCGGCTGGGATTCGGCGTGGGGGCGGTAGGAGTTCGCCGGGGGTGCGGGCTGTTCTGCGGAGGACGTCGCCTGCGCGCAGGCCGGTCATGACCACGTTGCCGCGGTCGCCGTCGTGCAGCGGGACCAGTTGGGGCAGGGCCCGGACCAGGTGGGGGGCGGTGCGGGTCATGAGGATGCCGCGTTCCACGGCGCTTTCGCGGGCCAGGCCGAAGTCGCCGTGGGCCAGGTAGCGGAGGCCGCCGTGGACCAGCTTGCTGGACCACCGCGAGGTGCCGAAGGCCAGGTCGTGAGCTTCCAGCAGGCACACGGAGAGGCCGCGGGCCGCCGCGTCCAGGGCCACGCCGGTGCCGGTGACGCCGCCGCCGACGACGAGGAGGTCCACGACCGTGCCGCCGGCGACCTCGGCCAGTTCCTCCGCTCTGCGGGTGGCGTTGAGCGACGTGTTCACGACAGGGCCGCGTCGAGGAAGCGGGCCAGTTCGTCGACGAGGTCGTCGAAGTCGAGGTCCGTGGTGGCCGGGCGGACGGACAGGACCAGGGCCTGCGTGGTCAGGAGCACGAGTCTGGCCTGGGTCTTCGGGTCGCCCTCGCGGATGGAGCCGTCCTGGTGGCCGGCTCGGAGCTGGTCGACGAGGAACCGCTCGACCAGCAACTGCGTGCTGCCCAAGCGTTCCACGAGGTACGGGAGCATCAGTTCCGCGTCGAGGTCGAGCACGCGGCGCATCAGCGCGTTCCGCGCCAGCAGGCGGATGGCCGCCGTGGAGTGGTGGACCAGGCGTTCACGGGCGTTGCCGGTCGTCGGGTCGTGCTCCACACCGTGCAGCAGCGCGGTGAACTCTCTGGTCATCAAGGTCCTGACCAGGGCGCTGACGTCGGGGAACCGGCGGTAGAGGGTCATGCGGCTGACGCCTGCGCGCTTGGCCACGTCGGTGAGGGTCGTGCGTCGCACGCCGACCTCCACCACGCAGTCGCGGGCGGCGTCCAGCAGGTCGTCATCAGTGTGACGTTGGGACGTCATGTGTAACACTGTACCCATGGGAGAGCGCATCGACCAGAACCTGCGTGGCAAGTGGAGCCCGGCCGAGGGCGCGCTGCCGCTCCACGCGCTGAAGTGGCTCGGCGGCCGGATCGGGCTGCGGCCCCAACGCACGCCCGCCGCGCCCGACTCCGCGTTGGAGGTGCCCGCGTCCGCGTTGACCGAGGCCGTGGGTGACGCGCTCGCCGCCGTCGTCGGCGCCGGGCACGTGCGGCTGGACCGGGCCTCGCGGCTCGGGCACGCCGGCGGTCTGTCCTACGTGGACCTCGTTCGCCACCGGGCGGGAGGGGAGTTGACCGTGCCGGACGCGGTGGTGCTGCCCGCGTCGCCGGAGCAGGTGGTGTCGGTGCTGGCGCTGTGCGCCGAGCACGACGTGGCCGTGGTGCCGTTCGGCGGCGGCACGTCGGTGGTGGGCGGCGTGGCCGCGCTGCGCGGGGACAAGACCGCCGTGGTGGCGCTGGACCTCGGGCGGTTGGACCGGCTGGTGTCGGTGGACCCGGTGTCGCGGATCGCGGTGCTCCAGGCCGGTGTGACGGCCCCCGAGGCCGAACGCCTGCTGGAGCCGCACGGGCTGACCGTGGGGCACGTGCCGCAGTCGTTCGAGCGGGCCACCATCGGCGGGTTCGCCGCCACCCGGTCCGCCGGGCAGGCGTCCTCCGGGTACGGGCGGTTCGAGGACATGGTCGAAGGCGTCCGGGTCGCCACGCCCGTCGGGGAGTGGGTGCTGGGGGCCGCGCCCGCGTCCGCCGCCGGGCCGGACCTGAAGCAGCTGGTGGTGGGCAGCGAAGGCGCGTTCGGGGTGATCACCGAGGTGTCGCTGCGGGTGCGGCCGCGGCCCGTGGTCGAGCGGTACGAGGGGTTCGTGGTCGACGGCTGGGAAGCCGGGCAGGCCGTGGTGCGGGCGCTGGCGCAGGGGCGGGTGCTGGCCGACGTGACGCGGCTGTCCGACGAGGACGAGACCGAGGTGTCGCTCGCGCTGGCCGGAGGGGTGAAGTCGGCGGCCGTGCGCGCGTACCTGAAGGCGCGGGGGGTTCGGCGGCCGTGCCTGCTGGTCCTGGGCTGGCACGGCGGGTCCTCGCGGGAGGTGCTGGCCCGCCGGGCCGCGTCGCTGCGGCTCGTGCGCGGGGCCGTGCGGCTCGGGACGGCGATGGGCGAGGCGTGGCGGCACGGGCGGTTCAACGGGCCGCGGCAGCGGGACGTGCTGCTGGACGTCGGCGTGTGCGTGGAGACGCTGGAGACGGCCACCCACTGGTCGCGCCTGACCGAGCTGCGCGCCGCGGTGCGGGACGCGCTGGGCGACGCGCTCGGCCAGGCCGTCGTGATGTGCCACCTGTCCCACGCGTACGAGACCGGGGCGTCGCTGTACTTCACCGTGCTGGCTCCTCGGGACGGCCACGACCCGGTGGGGCAGTGGACGGTCGCCAAGGCCGCCGCGAGCGAGGCCATCGCCGGGCTGGGCACCATCAGCCACCACCACGCGGTGGGCGTGGACCACGCCCCGTACCTGGAGGCGGAGATCGGCGGGCTCGGCGTGGAGGTGTTGGCCGCCGTCAAGCGCGCGCTCGACCCCACCGGTGTGCTCAACCCCGGCAAGCTCATTTCGTCCGAGCGCTTCCGGGGTTAGCCTCTGCCGATGACCGGTGACCTGCTCATCCGCTCGGTGCGGCCGTGGCCCAGCGGGCGCGACGCGCCCGAGGTCGACGTCCTCTGCCTGGCCGGTGTCGTGTCGTCCGTCGGCGTCGGGCTCGCCCTGCCCGACGGCGTCCCGGAGGTCGACGGGAAGGGCGGTGTGCTGCTGCCGTCGTTCACCGACGCGCACGCGCACCTGGACTCGACGCGGCTCGGCCTGCCGTTCCGCGCCCACAGCGCGGGCGCCGGCCTGGCCGAGCTGATCGACGACGACCGGCGGAACTGGCGGTCGGCCGAGCAGGACGTGGCCACCCGCGCCACGTTCACCCTCGGCCGGACGATCGCGGGCGGGGCCACGTTCGTGCGCAGCCACGCGCAGGTGGACGTGGACTCCGGCCTGGAACGGCTGGAAGGCGTGCTGGCGGCTCGGGAAGCCCACGCCGGACGGGCGTTCGTGCAGGTGGTGGCGTTCCCGCAATGCGGGATCCTGCGGGACAAGGGGACGGCCGAGCTGCTGGAGGCCGCGCTGCGGGCCGGTGCCGACCTGGTCGGCGGACTGGACCCCGCGGGCTACGACCGGGATCCGGTGCGGCACCTGGACGTCGTGTTCGGACTGGCGGACAAGCACCAGCGCGGGGTCGACGTGCACCTGCACGACGCCGGCTCCCTGGGGGCGTTCCAGGTCGAGCTGATCTGCGAGCGGACCGCCGCGCTCGACATGCGCGGCGAGGTGACGATCAGCCACTGCTTCGCGCTGTCCACAGTGGACGAGGACCGTCGTCGCCAACTGGTGGACATGCTGGCGGAGAACGACATCGCGGTCACCACCGTCGCCCCCGGCGTGCGGGAACCGCTGCCGCTGCGGCAGTTGCGCTGGGAAGGCGTGCGCCTCGGCCTCGGGCAGGACGGGATGCGCGACTACTGGTCGCCCTACGGCAACGGCGACATGCTCGACCGCACGTGGCAACTGGCCTACCGCAACGGTTTCCGCGACGACTCGATGATCGAGATGTGCGTGGACGTCGCCACCCGCGGCGGCGCGGCCGTGCTGGGCGAGACCGGGCACGGGATCACCGAGGGCGCGCAGGCGGACCTGGTGGTCGTCCCCGGCGACTCCGTGGCGGCGGCGGTGATGGACCGCGCCCCGCGCACCCTCGTGGTGCACGAGGGGCGCGTGGTCGCGGCCGGTGGGGAACTGCTCTAGACCAGCTTGACCAGCATCTTGCCGGTGTTCTCGCCGCGCAGCATGCCCACGAACGCGGACGGGGCCTTGGCGACGCCGCCCTCGACGATCGTCTCGGTGTAGTGCAGCTTGCCCTCGGCGATCCAGCCGCCGACCTCGCGGACGAACTCGTCGCGCAGGTCGCCGTGGTCGTTCGCGAGCATCCCGCGCAGCGTCAGGCGCTTGCCGATCGCGGCGGCCAGGTTCTTCGGGCCGGCGGCGGACTTGTCGTTGTACTGGGAGATCGCGCCGCACAGGACGACGTGGCCGAACGGGCGGAGCAGCGTGATGGCGGCTTCGAGGTGCTCGCCGCCGACGTTGTCGAAGTACAGGTCGATGCCGGTGGGGGCGAGCTCGGCGAGGTGCTTGACCACCGGGCCCTCGTCCTTGTAGTTGAAGGCGGCGTCGAAGCCCAGGTCCTCCACGAGGTGCTTGACCTTCTCGGCCGAGCCCGCGCTGCCGATGACCTTGGACGCGCCGCGCAGCTTCGCCACCTGGCCGACGATCGCACCCACCGCACCGGCCGCGCCGGACACGAAGACGACGTCGCCCTCCTTGAACTCGCCGACCCGCAGCAGGCCCGCGTAGGCGGTGATGCCGGGCATGCCGAGCACGCCGAGGTAGGCGCTGATCGGGGCCACGTCCGGGTCGACCTTCACGGCGTGGTCCGCGCCGACGGTCGCGTACTCGCGCCAGCCCTGGCCGTGCAGGACGGTGTCGCCGACCTGGAACTCGGGGGAGTTCGAGGCCACGACCTCGCCGACCGCGCCGCCGTCGAGCACCTGACCGATCTGGAACGGCGGCACGTAGGACTGCACGTCGTTCATCCGGCCGCGCATGTAGGGGTCGACGCTCATGACGAGGTTCCGCACCAGGACCTCCCCCTCGGCGGGCGGGCGGACCTCGGCCTCGGCCACCGTGAAGTTCTCCTCGGTCGGGTACCCGTCGGGGCGGGACGCGAGGTGGATCTCCAGCGCGGTGTTCGGCACGGTCATGGTGGCGACCTCTCTCATATACGGAACTGCATCGTCTCGTAGTTGACTCAAGGGTCAACGCCCCCAGCGTGCGCCGGTGTTCCCGGCTCCGCAGAACACGAGTGTGATGCTGTCCACCGAACCCTGGACACCCCTAGTCACCCCCGTTGTGCGGCGGCCACCTCCGACGGCAGCAGGACCGTCACGCCCCGGTAGGCGAAGCCCAGACCCCGGTACGCGGCGATGGCCGCGTCGTTCCCGCCGTCGACCATCAGCGCGCACGCCGGGTGCCGCTCCAGCAGGTCGTGCACGACGAACGAGCACAGCGCCCTGGACAGCCCGCGCCTGCGGAAGTCCGGGTGCGTCGCCACGCCGCCCAGGAAGCCGACGTCCGGCGCGCTCCACGCGTCCGCGCCCACCGCCGCCAGCTCGCCGTCCACGAACGACCCGGCCCAGCGCTGCGCGCCCGGCTCGCCCGGCAGCACGTACGCGTTCGGGTTCACCTTGCGCAGCAGCACCTCCGCGGTTCCCAGCTCGTCGTCGCGCAGCCAGCGCACGTCGGGTGCCGTGGCCAGGGCACCGGTGCGCTCCATCCAGCCGAAGCTCGCCCACGTCACGAGGTCGGGCAGCAGGACTCGCACGGGATCGGCCAGGTCGGTGGTCACGAGCGGCCGCAGCATCGGGTCGGTCGCGTGCTCGCCCAGGATCGCCGCGATGCCCTCGGGCTCGCCCGCCAGCACCAGGCGGTCGTGCCGGTTCAGGCCCGGCGCGTGCACGCCGACCGCGCCGCCGTGCTCCCACGCGCCACCACCCGGTGTCGGGTGGTCGGGCAGCAGGGCCTGCGCGGCCCAGCGGACGAGCTGGTCGGAACTGGCTTCGGCGACGTCGGCGGGGGAGTGGAGGGCGCGCATCCCCGCATCAGATCAGGACAGCAGGCCCGAACGCCAAGCCCAGGACGCGATCTCCACGCGGTTGCGGGCCCCCAGCTTGCCCTGGACGGACGCGAGGTGCGTCTTGACCGTGGACAGCGACAGGAACAGCGCCGCGCCGATCTCGGCGTTCGTGGAGCCCTTCGCGACCTCGCGCACGACGTCCAGCTCGCGTTCGGTCAGGTGCTCGGTCGGCCGGTCCGCCGCCGGGCCGGGCGAGGTGAAGTGCGACAGCATCCGCACGGTGATCTGCGGCGAGATCAGCGCGTCCCCGCGCACCGCCGCCCGCACGGCCTCGACCAGCAGCGCCGGGCCCGCGTCCTTCAGCAGGAACCCGCTCGCGCCGGTGCTCAACGCCGTGTGCACGTACTCGTCCAGGTCGAACGTGGTCACCACCACGACCTTGATCGGGTCCGGCACACCGGGCCCGGTGAGCCGGCGGGTGACCTCCAGGCCGTCGATGCCGGGCATCCGGATGTCCACCAGGCACACGTCCGGCCGCAGCTCGCGCGCCTTCGCGACGGCCGAGACGCCGTCCGGCACGTCCGCCACCACCTCGATGTCCTGCTGGTGCTCCAGGATCATCCGGAACCCGATCCGCACCATCTCCTGGTCGTCCGCGATCAGGACCCGGATCGTCACCGCGCTCCCCCCATCAGTGTGCGTTCCCCTCGGCGGGCAGTTCGGCCAGCACCTGCCACCCGCGGACCCCCGTGGGCCCGGCCGAGAACAGGCCGCCGAGCAGCTCCACCCGTTCCCGCATGCCGATCAGACCGTAGCCGCCCGACCCCCCGACCGGCTCGACGGGCAGCCCCGTGCCGTTGTCGTGCACCCGCAGCCGGACGTGCGAGTCCGTTGTGGACAGTTCCACCTCGACCTCGGTCGCGTCGCGGGCGTGCTTCTGCACGTTGGTCAGCGACTCCTGCACCAGCCGCAGGACCGAGCGCGCCACCTCCGGCGGGACCGGGCGCGGCAGGGCGATCTTCAGCTCGACGGGCGTGCCGACGTCGCGGGCCTGCGCCACCACCGCCCGCACGTCCGCGTCCAGGTCCGTCGTGGCCACGTCGGCCGACCCGACCCGCGACCCCTCGTCCCGCAGCGTGCCGACGAGCCTGCGCATCGCGGTCAGCGCGTCGCTGCCGCTGCGGGCGATGCCGGGCAGCAGCCGGTGCGCGGCCAGCGGGTCCGAGTCCGCCACGGTCAACGCCGCCTGCGCCTGCACCACGATCCCCGTCACGTGGTGCGCGACCACGTCGTGCAGCTCGCGGGCCAGCGCGATCCGCTCCTCCTGCTGCGCCGCCGACACGGCGACGCTGATCGACCGCTCCCGGTCCTTGTCGCGGGCCCGGAAGTACAGGCCCGTGCCGATCGCCAGGGCCAGCAGCATCGCCGTGGGGAACACGGTCGCCGGGTCGACGACGCTGTAGGACGGCATCGTGTCGCGGGTCGTCGCGGCGTAGACGGCCGAGGCGACCATCACGGCCACCGCGACCGTGGACTGCTCGCCGGGGCGCTGCCGCACCACGACGGCGGTGATCATCATGCAGGCCAGCGTC
>DATMCA010000617.1:0-2117 GCA_035559015.1 Umezawaea sp.
AACCCGTCCCCTGGAAGACGTGCGCACCCAACTCACCATGCTGCTCAAATCCCAACTGCCACCCGCGCAGCACACCCCAACCCCGGACCCCACCCCGATCCGCCCCACCCCGACCTGGGCACCCCCCACCGCAACCCCGAAACCCACCCCACCCGGCTACCAGTCGACGGTGGACGCGCGGAGCGCGTGGAACGGGTACCGCAGATGAGCTGACCAGGAGCGCGTGTTCGTGCCCGGTGTGCTCCGTCGATCCGCCTCGACGGAGCACGCTCGGCGTTGAACGAACCGATACCCGCGCGAGTAGGCCAGGATCAACGTTCTCCTCGTGGCCCGCTTCGAACGATCGCACCCGACTTCGACCGGCGGGCACCACCGTGAACGAGGTGGCCGGTCACGGCCTTCGGGTCACCGCAGTGGGGCGGTGGCCCGGTCAGGGTTCAGAACAGCCGGAACTCGTCCGACTCGATGCCGCGCAGCGCGTCGTAGTCGAGGATGACGCAGCGGATGCCGCGGTCTTCCGCCAGCACGCGTGCCTGCGGTTTGATCTGCTGCGCCGCGAAGATCCCCCGCACCGGGGCCAGCAGCGGGTCGCGGTTGAGCAGTTCCAGGTAGCGCGTCAACTGTTCCACGCCGTCGATCTCGCCGCGCCGCTTGATCTCCACAGCGACGGACACGCCCTTGTCGTCCCGGCACATCAGGTCCACCGGGCCGATGGGCGTGGGGAACTCGCGGCGGACGAGCGACCAGCCCTCGCCGAGCGTGTGGACGTGCTCGGCCAGCAGCTTCTGGAGGTCGGACTCGACGCCGTCCTTGACGAGCCCTGGCTCGGGGCCGAGTTCGTGCTTCGAGTCGTGCATCACCTCTTCCAAGGTGATGATCAGCTTCTCGCCCGCCTTGTTCTGGACGATCCACATCCCGGGGTCCTCGATGAGCCAGCACGGGGGGCTCATCCAGTTCAACGGCTTGAAGGCGCGGTCATCCGAGTGGATGGACACGGAGCCGTCCGCCTTGATCAGGAGGAGTCGGTTGGCCATCGGCAGGTGAGCGGTGAGCCTGCCCACGTAGTCGACTTGGCAGCGAGCGATGACGAGACGCACCCGCGACAGGCTACGGGGTGCCACGGGCGGTCCACAGCCAGGTACCGTCGCTCGCCGTGTCGGGCCCCACGTCGCCGGCGTCCGGGATCCCGTCGGTGGTGTACTTCGGCTACGGGCGTCGGTGGTCGGCGCCGGCAAGGGGGGAGTGAACGTGGACTCGCTCGGATCGCGTCAGGTGTACGCGAACGCGTGGATGACCGTGCGGGAGGACCCGATCCGCCGCGCGGACGGCAGCACCGGCATCTACGGCGTGGTGGACAAGCCGGACTTCGCGCTGGTGATCCCGTTGGACGGGGAGCGGATGCGGCTCGTCGAGCAGTACCGGTACCCGATCGGGATGCGGCGGTGGGAGTTCCCGCAGGGCACGGCGCCGGACCGGGCCGAGGAGACGCCCGCCGTGCTGGCCGAGCGGGAACTGCGCGAGGAGACCGGGTTGCGGGCCGGGAGCATGGTCGAACTGGGCGTGCTGGACGTGGCTCCGGGCATGACGAGCCAGCGCGGCCGGGTGTTCCTCGCCACGCGGCTCGTCGAGGGCTTCCACGAGCGGGAGCACGAGGAGCAGGACATGCGCTCGGCGTGGTTCCCGCGCGGCGAGTTCGAGGCGATGATCACCCGCGGCGAGATCACCGACGCGCAGTCGATCGCCGCGTACACGATGCTCCTGCTGCACGAGCACGCCCAGCCGTGATCAGGCGGGTCACGTCCGTGCCCGCCGAGGACCTCGCGGAGGTGCTCGTGGACGCCGTCGGGAGCGGGGCGTCCGTGGGCTTCCTGGCGGGCCTGGAGCGCGCCGAGGCCGCGGCGTGGTGGTCCGGCCTGGAACCGGCCGTCGTGGACGGCACGGTGCTGCTGTGGGTCGCGGAGGTCGACGGCCGGGTCGTCGGGACGGTCCAGGTGCGACTCGCGACGCTGCCGAACGCGCGCCACCGCGCGGAACTGGCGAAGCTGCTCGTGCACCGCTCCGCGCGCGGCCGGGGTGTCGGCCGCGAGCTGATGCGCGCGGCCGAGCGCGGCGCGTCG
>DATMCA010000618.1:0-8940 GCA_035559015.1 Umezawaea sp.
GGCCATGGCAGCCAGCGGGAGGCACGAGCCGCATGCGTACCGCGCAGACAGCCCTCACCCGCCCGGTGTGGGACGAACTGATCGCCGAGTTGCCCGTCGGCGTCGTGCTGATGGACGCGCACGGCGACGTGCTGGCGGGGAACCGGTTGGCCGCCGACCTGTTGGGGCTGCGCCCCGAAGAGTTGCTGTCCGGACATCGGCCGCTGGGGTGGTCGGTGCGGGACGACTCCGGGGCGCCGCTGCCCAACCGGCGGGAGATCGCGTCGCAGGCGCTGCGGACCGGGTCCGTGCTGACGCTGCCGGTGGCCGTGGTGCGGGCCGGGCTGCCGCACGTCCAGCTGTGGGCCGAGTGCCATCCGCTGGAGGTGCGCGGGGAGCCGCGGGTGGTGGCGTTCCTGCAACCGGTGCACACGGACGTGCCGCACAGCCGCGGGCTGGTGGACCCGTTGACCGGGCTGCCGGGTCGGGCCCTCCTGCACGACCGGCTCGACCAGGCGCTGGCCAGGGCGCGCACGCACGGGACGGTCGTGACGCTCGTGCTGGTCGACGTGCACCAGCTGGCCGGCGTCAACGCGCAGCACGGCTTCCACCGGGGCGACGAGCTGCTGACCGTCATCGGCGGCCGGCTGCGGGAAGGCCTGCGGGAGGACTACACCGTCGCCCGGTACGGGGGTGACGAGTTCGCCGTCATCGCCGAGCACCCGTGCGGGTCGGGCGAGGCGGTCGCGGAACGCGTGCGGGAACTGGCGGACCGGGCCGTGCGCATCGCCCACACCCGCGTCCGTCCCGGTGTGAGGGTCTGCTGGGTGACCAGCGACGGCGCCGCTCCGATGCACTCGGTCATCGCCAACGTGGAGGAACGGCTGCGCGGCTGACCCCCGGAACGGGCCTGGGCCCCCGACGCGGGTGCGTCGGGGGCCCGGGCTTTTCCTCGGAAGAGGACTGTCTACCTACTGGACGCGCTCGAACTGGACGGTGTCGTCCAGCGAACCGAACATCGTCCGGGTGTCCAGACCCGCGAGGGCCGGGGCGGGGAAGGAGCGCTGCACGGCCTGGAGCGGCGGGACGTCCAGGTAGCTGCTCGTCGGGTTGAACCGCACGTCGTTGAAGGGGATGCCCTCGGAGAACGCGCGCGGCTGCGAGACCGGCAGGACCGGCAGGATGGCGGGCAGCGACGGGGCCGAGACCGGCAGCGTCGGCGTCGAGGTCAGGTTGCGACCGGACGAGCCGAGCGGGGCCAGGCTCTTGATGACCGGGACCGCACCGAAGCCCGCGTCACCGGTGACCGGCAGCGAGCCGCTGAAGGAACGCTCCTCGGTCAGGTTGACGTGCTGGTTCGGCACGGGCGACGAGGTCGCCGCGGCGGTGTCGGACAGGGTGTTCACGGCTCGCTCCGCCTGGCCCACCGGGTTGGACCCCGAGGTGTCGGAGACCTTGTCGAAGTAGCTGCCCTTCGGCAGCCCCATCTTGGTCAGCGCCGCGGCGTCCGACGTCCGGTCCACGCCGAACTGGGGCGTGACGGGCAGGCTCTCATCGGTGAAGGCGACACCGCGGGTGCTGATGGACTGGCTGGACGGGGTCGACGGGGACAGGTCGGCCTCGCCCACACCGCGGGAGAGCTCGTCCACGCCACCGCGGAACTTGCCCAGGCCGTCGGAGACCTGGTTCACGCCACCGGCGGTCTGGTTCACGCCGTCGGTGGCCTGCCCGGCTGTCTGGCCAACGGGCACCGGCACGCCGTTCACGGTCGGGGCGTCGGGGATCGTGGCCTCCACGCGCGGGGGACTGAGCGGGCCGCGCTGGGCGGGCACCTCGAACGCGGTCAGGTTGGGAACGTCGGTCGATTCGAGCAGGCTGTCGATGCTCTTCGCGATCTGCACGCCACGAGCCAGGTTCGCCGCCTCGGTCTCCTCGGCGGTCAGCTGGACGGCCTTGGCGGTGGCGGCGCGGAGCGCGGAGTCGAGCACGTCGGACGGCACGGGCACGCCGCCGCGCATCGTGTAGAACGGGATCTCGGGGAGCTGCGGGGCCTCCGCCTGCTGGAGGTTCCGCGGCGCCAGCGTGTCGCGCTGGATCGGCAGGCTGCTCAGACCGCTCAGGCCGGGCACGGCGGTCGATTCGAGCAGGCTGTCGATGCTCTTCGGGATCTGGACACCGCGCGCCAGGTTGGCCGCCTCGGTCTCCTCAGGCGTGAGCTGCGGAGCCCTGGTGTAGACGTTGCTGATCGAGTTGCCGAACACCTCGGCAGGCACGTCGTAGACGCGCGCCGAGGACTCGACGGGAGTCGTGACGTCGCTCGGGGTGATGTCGGCCGAGGTCAGGGCCTCGGGCGCCGACTCGTCGACGGCGATCGGCTCACCCAACGCCGACGCCTCGACGTCGGCCGGGACCTCGACCAGGTCGCCCGACAGCGGGGCGTCCGCGGCGCCGTCACCGATGGTCGTGAGGTCACCACCGGAGATCGAGCTGTAGTCGCCCGCGGTTTGGCCACCCGAGGCAAGTGCTTCGAAGGCTTGGGCGACCGAGGCGTCCAGGATCGGCATGGCGTCCTCCGCGACGGCGGTCTCGACGCCGTCGCTGATCTCGTCGTCGGTGGTGGAGTCCAGCGCGGACTCGACGCTCGACGATCCGTTGTCGAAGGCCTGCACGGGGTTCGAGGTCGGAACCTCGAAGAGGTCGCCGGAGACCGTCCCGGCGCCGAGGTCGCCCGCCGGCGGGCCGTCGGTCTCCTCGACCTTGTCGTCCGCCGAGCTGATCGCCAGCTCGGTGACCTCGTCGGCCAGGTCGAAGGCCTCGGCCGGAACCGCGGCGGGGTCCTGGGCGATGTCGCCCGCGACGTCCTCGACCTCACCCTCGGGTGAGAGCGCGAGCGGGTCGGTGGGGAGAGCCGCTCCGACACCGTCGGAGCCGGAGCCCGATTCGTTGACCTGCTCGATCGCCTCGTCACCGAGCTCCGACACCACGTCCCCGGCGAGGGGAACGGGCACCGCGTGGCCCAGGACGCCGGCCAGCGTCGGGTGCTCCTGGGCCGTGCCGGCGAGACCGGCGGGCTGGACCGGGTTGGCGGTCGTGCCCGAGGCGGGGTTGGCCGCGGTCGCGGCGGTGGCGGGGTTCTGGGTCCACGTGGGAACGCTGTCGCCACCGGCCTCGGACGGTGCCCAGTCCGTCGGGACGGAGTAGGCGTCGACGGCCTTCGGGGAGCCGGTCGACGTGTCCAGGCTCCGCGCTCCGGAGTCGGACGTGGTGGTGTCGCGGGTGGCGGGCTTCGCCTCGGCGCGGTCACCGGGCTGGCGGAACAGCGGGTTCGTGCCGTTGTACTGACCCGTGGCCACGTCGTCGTGGATCTCGGGGAGGTAGTACTGGACCTCGGGGAAGCTGAACGAGTTCTGCTCGATGTCGAGCGGCACCGCGACGCCGCCGTCGATGGTCGACGGCGGAGTGTCGGGGTTGACGTTCTCCTGGGCAGAAGCGATGCCCGTTCCGAGCATCAGCAAACCACCAGTCACAAGCGCGGACTGGATTCCGCGCTTTGCCCAGGTCTGCATTGAGACTCCTTTTTCCTTTGTTCCCTTGCGGGGGGATGTGGCGGATGGCCGGACGCGAGGCGTCGGAAGCGGGCCACCCGGATCGAGGACGGCTGGAGGCGCGGGCATCTCGACCAACAAAGGAGCGCAGAACAAGAGCGCGCCGGTCGATTACCTGGGCAGCGTTGGAAGCTGCTCAAGACCGCGCGCTCAGATCAGTCAGGGGTGCTGCCGGGCTGCTTTCCCGGGAGCACGGAGATCCGCTCGGTGGTGGGCTGGAGCGCCCGAGCCACGGCGGAGTCGTAGGCGTTGACGAACGCGGCCTGTGCGGCCGAGTTCTGGCTGCCCGCCGAACCGGAACCGTCGCCACCGCACGAGCAGTGCACCGGCACGTTGACCGGCGGAACGAACGGGACGAACGGCACCGGAGATCGGTCTCCGGGGAAATCGGGGCGCGAGTCGTCACCCTGCGCGGTGCGCGGGGGAGAGGGCTGCTGCGCCCACTGGTCGCCGAACCGCGAGTACGGCGTGGCCGGGGCTTCCACGACGGGCGTGCCCACCGAAATCGGGGCGACGCTGTCGCCGATCGGGGAGGACGCCTCGGGCGCGGTGTTCGCGGTCTTGCCGACCAGGAGCGGCGCGTCGGGGTTGAGGACTTCCGCCCAACGCGGCGCGATCCAGGAACCCACCTCGTCGAGGCTGCCGCGGAGCTGGCCCGCGACGGCGTCGATGCTCGGGGCGGTGGCAGCGCGCGCCTTCTCCTGCTGGACGCGCAGTGCCTGATCCACCTCAGCCACGGTCCGGGTGACCGGCTCGACCACCGGAGCGATCGCGGTGTTCACAGGAGCGGGCAGCAGCTCGACGAGCGAGTGCTGCGGCGCCTGGGCGGAAACCGCCGACACCACGTCCGGGTCCGGCGTCTCGGCGGCCGCCGTTGCCGTGGAGAGCACCCAGGCGGCGGCAGTGCCTGCCACCGCGCCGCCGAGGACCAGGAGAGCACGGCTGAGGGCACGCCGAACACGGCGCGCCCCCATCCCCGCTCGCTGGTCCGCGGCAGACAACTGGGTACCTCCACCTTGACTGGGTCGTCGACCGCAGTGGTCAGGTCGACTTCGTGAGCCTGCCAGGAAGAAGATGACGACCGCACGTCCCAGCGTGATGATTCGTCACATCGAGTGACTACCCCCGAGGAGACCGCGGCTCACGTCAGATCCGCTTGAGCACCCGTGCCGCGCCCGCCGCCGCCGTCGACGCGAGGATCCAGCCGACCGCGATCAGCACGCTGGAGATCCACTGCGACGCGCCGACGAACTGCCACTTCCCGTCCTGGCCGAGGTCGACGATGGGGATCAGCAGGTCCATCGACAGCAGCCAGGCGTTCCACACCGGGTCCTCGTCGGAGTTGAGCTTCACCATCTCGTGCCAGTTGAACCAGAGCGCGCCACCGAGCCAGAACACGCCCAGCCACGCGATCGCCAGCCACGGCCGGTAGCCGTAGCCGACCGTCCACCGCTGGAGGAACCCCCAGACCTGGCCCGCCCGGCCCAGCTCGGAGTAGCGCCGGTGCTGCTTCTCCAGCTGGACGTGCTGGGCGAGCTCCTCCTCGCCGCCGACCCGGTAGACCGCGGCCAGCTGCTCGTACGGGCCGGGCGCGAAGTCCGGCTGCACCTCCCGCAGCCACCGCAGCCGGGTGCGCACGTCGACCTCCGGCGACGCGGAGATCGAGTCGAAGCTGAAGTCCTCCACGTCCACGCCGCCGGTCGCCGCCCACAGCCCCGGCCCGTCCGACACCGACGTCGCCCGGACCCTGGTCAGCACCACGCGGCCGACCGGGACCTGCTTGTCGGAGAGCCGCAGCACGAGCTGGTGCACCTGGAGGCCGTACGCGTTGAGCGCGATGTCGCTGCCCGGCCCGCCGAGGTCGGCGCCCGCGAACGTCGCCATCTTGCTGACCTCGGCCAGCCGGATCCGCACGCCGCCGGTCGCCTGGAAGCCGAAGCTGCACAGGAGGTCCTTGCCGATGGTGGCGACGCGGGCGTCCAGCGACGGCTTCACCGTGCCGTCCGCTCGGCGGCGGGGGTGGGTCAGCCGCGCGCCGGAGCAGTCGAGCGTGGAACCGATGTGCGCGTTCTGGAGCCGGATCGAGCCCTTGGCCCGGAGGTCGCGCAGGAACAGGGTGCCGCCGACGCGGAGCCGGTCGGCGAACAGGACGTCGATGCCCGGCCCGTTGAGCTGCACGCCGGACAGGCTCATGCTGCCGCGCACGTGCGCGTCGACCAGCCGGACCTGGCCGTAGGCGCGCAGCGCCGACTCGTGCGCGCCGTCGCCCGCGAACCCGCCGTTGACCGCGCCGCGGGCCTCGACGTCACCGCGCACCTGGATGCCGTCGGCGTGCAGCGCGACCGGGATGCGGTGCACGACGACACCGGTCAGGTCCTCCAGTTCTTCGAGCACGTCCGGCTGCCCGATGACCGCGCCGGACATCCGCAGGTAGCCGCCGATGTCGGCGTTCGGCAGCCGGACCGCGCCGGACGAGGTGAACCCGTCGTCCAGCTCGACGTTGCCCTCGACCTTGATCCGGTCGGCGACGAGCGCCGCGGCCTCGTCGGCCGTGCCGCGCGGGATCACCAGCACCGGCCGGTCGACGGCGACGGTGGACCGCAGCCGCGCGCCGGAGAAGATGACGTCCCCGCCGACGCGGGCGCCGTCGAGCAGCACCCGGCCCTCCGCGGTGAACCGGCCGCCTTCGGCGTCGCAGAACAGGTTGCCCGCGATGACGATGCCGGTGGCCTCCAGCGCGTCCTGCGCGGGGTTCACCAGTCGAGCGCCGCCGAGGTGGACGCTGCCGCCGATGTTCGCGCCGCGCAGCCGCACCTCGCCGTTCGCCCGGAGCGCGATGGCCTGGATCGAGCCGGAGACGCGGACGCGCGCGGCGAGCAGGGCGTGATCTCCACGACTGCGCAGCACGGCGCCCGCGAGGCGCAGCGTGCCGTTGACGGTCGCGTCGGTCAGGTCGACCACGCCGTCGCTGGTGAACCCGGCCTCCAGCACCAGGTCGCTGGCGACGCGGAGGTTGCGCGCCCACAGACCGGGCACGCGGCAGCCGCGCATCCGCAGGCCCACCAGGTAGGCCATGCGCAGGTCCGGCGGCTGTTCGAAGGTGCATTCCCGCAGGTCGATCACGGTGCGCAGCCGGGCGCCCTCCAGCGCGAACCGCCCGACGACGTTCGCGCCGGTGAGCCGCAGCGCGGGCACCCCGGGGGCGGGCACGCGGTACACGCCGTTGAGCAGGTCGGTCAGCACGGTCCCGCGAACCGTGCGCTCGGCCCGGTCCTTGGTGCCCGCCGCGAGGTCGATCGGCGTACCGGACGCGTAGGCCGAGCACACCCGGCGCTCGACCTCGGTCAGCTCGTCGTCCATCGGCCCCCCTTCCGACACGATCTGATCACCTCGACTGCGGTGCTGACCAGGGGTGTGCGGGATACGGTGACCAGCGTGACTGCACCGGAATCGGAGATCGGCAACCGCGTGCCGAGGCTGCTGCGCGTCAGCGCCGCGCTGAGCTGGCGGTTCGTCGCGGTCGTCGCGGCCCTCTACGTGGTCGCGAACGTGGTGTCGTTCCTGGCGACCATCGTGATCCCGGTGGCCATCGCCCTCCTGCTGGCGGCGCTGCTGTCGCCCATGGTGTCCAGCCTCGTCCAGATGCGCGTGCCGCGCGGCCTCGCGGCCGGTCTGGTGCTGATCGGCGGCATCGCCGTGGTCGGCGGTGTGCTCACGTTCGTGATCACCGAGTTCTCCAAGGGCCTGCCAGAGCTCCAGACGCAGGTCTCGGCGAGCCTCGACACGATCCGCGGCTGGCTCAAGGACGGCCCGCTGCACCTGAGCGACGTGCAGCTCCAGCAGTACCTGGACAACGCCCTCAACACGATCAAGGAGAACCAGTCCGAGATCACCTCGGGCGCGCTGACCACCGCCGCGACCGTCGGCGAGCTGCTGACCGGCCTGCTGCTGGCGCTGTTCACCCTCATCTTCTTCCTGCACGACGGCGACGGCATCTGGCGGTTCGTCGTGCGCGCCGTCCCCCGCGACGTCCGCGCGCGGGCCGACGTGGCGGGCAGGCGCGGCTTCGCCTCGCTGGTCAGCTACGTGCGGGCCACGGCGGCGGTGGCGGTCGTGGACGCCCTGGGCGTCGGCATCGGCCTGTGGCTGGTCGGCGTCCCGCTGGTCGTGCCGCTGTCGGCCCTGGTGTTCCTCGGCGCGTTCATCCCGATCATCGGTGCGGTGATCACCGGTGCGGTGGCCGTCCTGATCGCCCTGGTGGCGAACGGCCCGGTGGCCGCGCTGATCGTGTTCGCCGTGCTGATCGGCGTGATGCAGCTGGAGAGCCACGTGCTCCAGCCGCTGCTGCTCGGTCGCGCGGTCAAGCTGCACCCGCTGGCCGTAGTCCTGGCGATCACCGCTGGCCTGGTGGTCGGCGGCATCGCGGGCGCGCTGCTGGCCGTGCCGCTGCTGGCCGTGCTGAACTCCGGCATCCGCTCGCTGTTGTCGGACTCCGACGCGGACGTCGAACCCTCGGAGGTCGACGTCCACGCCCCGCAGGACAGCGGCCCGGAGGACGGGTCCGGCGACCGCGTGGAGAAGTTCAGCGACGAGATCGACAAGCTCAAGGACTGATCCGGACGTTGAGCCGGGCCGCCTGCCGGGTCAGGTGGTCGCGCTCGGCGGTGTTGGACGCCTTCCGCGCCGCCTCGACGTACAACCGCGCCGCCAGGGCCGGATCGCCGTCCCGTTCGTGCAGGTACGCCGACACGGCCGCGTACCTGGGCAGCGAGTCGTCCAGCCCGGCGAGGGCAGCCAGCCCGGCCCGCGGTCCGTCGGCCTCCCCGACGGCCACCGCCCGGTTGAGCCGGACGACCGGATTCTCGGTCAGGCTCACCAGCTCGTCGTACCACTCGACGATCTGCACCCAGTCCGTGTCCGCGGCGGTGGGCGCGTCGGCGTGCAGCGCCGCGATGGCGGCCTGGGCCTGGAACTCGCCCAGCCGGTCGCGAGCGAGCGCGGTCTGGAGGATCTCGACGCCCTCGGCGATCGACCCGGTGTCCCACCGGCCGCGGTCCTGCTCGGCCAGCGGCACCAGGCTGCCGTCGGGTGCGGTCCGGGCGGCGCGCCGGGCGTGGGTGAGCAGCATGAGGGCGAGCAGCCCCGCGACCTCGGGGTGATCGATCACGGTGGCGAGCTGCCGGGTGAGCCGCATCGCCTCGGCGGCGAGGTCGACGTCACCGGAGTAGCCCTCGTTGAAGACCAGGTAGAGGACGCGCAGCACCGTGGCGACGTCCCCCGGCTGGTCGAACCGCACGCCGGACACGGTCCGCTTCGCCCGGCTGATCCGCTGCGCCATCGTCGCCTCGGGCACCAG
>DATMCA010000619.1:0-2072 GCA_035559015.1 Umezawaea sp.
GCGGGGGCCGACCGGGTGCGCGCCCGCTACTCGTGGGACCGCGTGGCGGAAGCGACCGTGCGGGCGTACCGGCAGGCCGGTCCCGCGCAGAGCGGGGAAGCCACCGGCCAGATGGGCTGACGGGCCCACGAGCGGTGCGAACCGCCTGGCGGTTTCCGGCGTGACCCGGCTCATCCCGCTCCACCGCCGGAGGCGGGAACATCCCGGCCCGCCGTGCGTTGTACCGGTTGCCGCACCGGTCCAGGACCCCCGGGCCTCACCCTTCGCCACCACGAGTGGCCACTCGCCGAGAGGCGTCTGCCGGTGCGGTGCACGACACCGGAGAGGGCGGTGGGAGCGGCGACTCCCACCGCCCTCTTCTCGTGCCACGGGGTTTCGGGCGCGATTTTCGGCGACCTGGGCTTTTTCGTTCCGGAACGGCGTTGCAGACCAATCAGGTCACGCTCCGCTCCCTGTCGATCACGTGGGGCAACGGGCTGAACATAACGGATCGATAACACCGAGAACACGGTTGAGGTACGTCTCGCCAACCATGCGTATGCCCGTCTGAGCAGGTCCTCAAACGCCGTGCTCGAAGCACCCCGACGACAGAGGTGAGCAGCAGATGAGCCGGACCGGTGGGCGGCACCAGATCTCCCGCAGAACGAAGATCGCCACGCTCGGCGCCGCCGTGGCGATCGCGGCCGGTGCCGTGGTCGTCGTCACGACCACCGGCGACGACGAGGCCTACGCGGACGGGGTGGACAAGTCCCTGTTCGTCGACATCACCAAGGTCAAGCCGAACGTCAAAGCCGTGCAGAAGCAGGGGAACGCGTCCAGGGGAACGTTCACCGTCAACTGCGGGACGAACAAGAACGGCCACTTCAACGGCGACAACTTCATCGCCGCACCCGGCGTCGAGAACGGCGCCCAGCACCTCCACGACTACGTCGGCAACCTGTCGACGAACGCGAACTCCACCAACGAGAGCCTCCGCAAGGCCGGGACCACCTGCAAGAACGGTGACAAGTCCGCCTACTTCTGGCCCGTCATCCGCATCGACACGGAGGACGAGGAAGCCGAGCAGAAGGTCGACAAGCAGGCTCCGGCCGTGACCGACCAGGCCGCGATCGACAAGGACGTCGCGGCCAACGAGAACGCGGCACCGCTGCCCGAGAGCGCGACCGCGACCGCGAACCCCCCGGCGAAGGTGGCGGAGCGCAAGGAGCAGGCCGCGGCGGACAAGAAGGACCAGGAAAAGCCCCGCGTGGTGTGCCCCGACGTCGCCAGCAAGCTGGAGGACGTGCCGGACGCCGCCGTGCAGGAGGTCTCCAAGCAGCTCGCCGAGGTCGACAAGATCACCGAGGACGCGGACAAGAAGCTCGCCGCCGAGGCTGGCGCCGCACCCGTGGTGAGCGAGGCCAAGGCCGAGCAGGTCCTGGCCCCGGTGGCCGACGCGCGCCAGGCCGCCCTCGACAAGATCATCGAAGAGCTGAAGAAGCTCAGCGACCAGGTCGCCAACCTCCAGAAGCAGATCGACGAGCTGAAGAAGCTCAGCGAGTGCGGCATCAAGGACGAGAACAACCCCGCCCCGGTGCCGGACGGTTCCGAGAACAGCGAGAAGCCGCCGGCCCAGACGCCGCCCCCGGCGCAGGGCGACGAGAACGAGAACAACGAGCTGCCCGGCAACGACGGCGTGATCCAGCGCCCGGAGAAGGCCGAGATCACCTTCCGCGGCAGCCCGGTCGGCAAGGTCACCGCGATGCCGAAGTTCCTCCGCGTTCTCTACGGTGACGCCAAGATCTCCATCAACGGCACCAAGAACGCCCGCGACTCGTGGACCTGCTCCGGCTTCGAGGACAAGGTGCAGATCAAGCAGTACCCGATCTGCCCGCGCGGCGCGAAGGTCAAGCGCATCCACGACTTCCCGAGCTGCTGGGACGGCAAGAACACCGACTCGGCCAACCACCGCACGCACATCGTGTTCCCGGACGCGAACACCGGCAAGTGCGGCGAGGGCTTCAAGGCCGTTCCCCAGCTGCGCATCACCCTGACCTACAACATCCCCAGGGATATCCAGCGCAAGGGCCAGT
>DATMCA010000620.1:0-4633 GCA_035559015.1 Umezawaea sp.
CCCCGTCGATCCGCGTGTCCACGAACGCGGACAGGCCCGCCTTCTCCAGCACCAGCTCACCGTTGGCGGAGGCGGTCACGACGCCGATCGGCAGACCCGCCTCCCGCACGGCCTCCAGGTACCGCACCGAACCGGGGTACGGCGTGACGCCGTCCCTGGCGATGATCGACTCCAGCAGCCGGTTCTTCAGGTTCCCGAGGGCGTGGACGCTGCCGTGGCCCGGTTCGTCGTCCGGGTTCCCCTTCGGCAGCTCGACGTTCCGCGACTCCAAGAACTCCCGCACGCCCTCGTACCGGGGCCGACCGTCGACGAACCGCAGGTAGTCGGACTCCGTGAACGGCGAGAACCCGGCCCCGTCCCGTTCGCGGAGGAAGTCGTCGAACGTCGTCCTCCACGCCCGCTGGTGCACAGCGGCAGTACTGGTCAACACCCCGTCCAGGTCGAACAGCACGGCGGTGATCCCCTCGGGCAACCCGACCGCTCCCGCACCCTGCTCGCTCACGACCCCGGCAACCTTCGCCGTGATGACCTCGCGCCCACTCGACACTCCCGCGCCCCTCCGTCGACAGATGGTCCGACCGGACTACCCGGACCACCCCAGGTTGAACCACGGTGGGGGAGCGCGCCATCTCAACAGATCGGACCGAGTTCCACGCCACCCAGGCGGTCCCGACGTTCGTCGGGCTCGAAATCGCCCACCAGACCGCACAACGACCGGGCCCACCCGTCCGGTTCCACCCCCAGCACGAGGATCGCCCCGTCCTGCCTCACGACCACCGCCGAGCCCGGTCCGACGCCGACGACCCCCGACGCGATCTCGAACGGGTTGACGGGGAGCAGCGAGTGGTCGTCGAACTCGCCGATCAGGGCACCCGCGCCCCGGTCCCACACCAGCAGGCGCGTCCCACCCGAGTAGTCGCGGCTCGGCAGCAGTTGCTGGAGGACGACGTCGCCGTGCGCGGCGAACGCGAGGACGTGGCCCGCCACCCCGCTGCCCGACCCGCCCAGCAGCGGGGTCCGGTGCCCGGTGGTCATGTCGACCACCGAGTCGTCGAGCGCGACGAACCGGCCGTCGTCGCTGACCGCGATGGCACCGGCGGCGGTCTCGACCCGGCTCTCGCCGACGAACGCCAGGTCCGACGCTCCGCTCGACGTCCAGCTCTTCAGCCGACCGCCGCCGTCGTCGGCCGACACCAGCACCGCGCCGGACCGACCGGGCGGTGTGCCGACCAGCCCCGCGCCGATGTCCTCGGACACCCGGACCGTCCGGTCCGGCAGCACGGCGGTGAGCGCCCCCGCCGCGTCGACGACCGCGACGGCACCGCCGACCTGCCCGGTGAACGCCCTGGCGACGTCGACCGGGTCGCCGCTCGCGGGCTCGGAGCCGAGCACGTGGAAGGACTCCGAGTCGCGCACCACGACCTCTCCGCCGGACCGGACCGCGAACCGGCCGCCGTCGGGGCTGAACTCGGCGACCGGCGGGGCGAACGGTCCCCCGAACAGCTGCTCGGACGTCGGGAACGACCCGACCTGGACGCGTTCGTCCAGCCGCCACAGCTCGACCATCCCCGCCCGGACCACCAGCAGCCGGCGCCCGTCCGGGCTCGGCAGGAGCTGCGGCGGGGCGGCCACCCCCGCCGTGGGGCCCGACAGGACGTCGAACCTCAGGTCGTCCCGCGTCCGCAGGGTGAGCACGTTGCCGTGGGCGTCCACGGCGGCGGCGACCGAACCGTCATCGGACACCGCGACGCCGGTGACCACGTCCGGCAGTTCGGCGAGCACCTCGACCGGCGTGGACCCCGCGTCCAGCAGGGAGAGCCGCCCGTTGTCGTCCCCGCGCACCGTCGACCGCCCGTCGCGCGACACGGCCGTCGTGCTACCGGGGGCGTGGTCGGAGGACGTCGTCGGACCGGTCGAGAGGCGCTCTCGCTTCGCCACGTCCCACACCGAGGTCGTCCTGGTGCCGATCACGGACAACGTCGTGCCGTCGTCACCGAACCGCAGCGCGGGACCGAACCGGTCCGAGTCGTTCGGCGCCTCGCCGAGCGACCCCAGCTCACGCCCGCTGCCCACCTCCCACAACCGGACCTCGCCGGTCCACTTGGTCCCCACCGCCAGCACCGCGCCGTCCGGGCTGAGCGCGACCGTCCCCGCCAGGCCCACGTCGTCGCGTTTACCCTGCCCACCTGGGGTGAGCGCCCGTTCCTGCACCACGCGCCGCACGTGGTGCCGATTCCGGTCGAGCGCCCGCAGCACGCCGGATCGAGCCTGCTCCGCCGCCGGGTCCAGCCGGTACGCGGCGAGCGCCAACCGCGCGGACAACACCGGATCACGTCCGGCCAACGCGTCCGCCTCCGCCGCGAACGCCCGAACGGTGGCCGCCGTCGCCTGCCGCACCGCCTCGTCCCGCTGGCGCAACGCGAACACCCCGAGCACGGCGGACACGGCCAGCAGCACCACGAGCGCCACGACGGCCGCCACCCGCAACCGATTGGCTACCCGGTGCCGCACGATGTCGACGCTGTCCAGGTCGTCGGGCGGCACACCGTGGACCGGCGACGCGACCTTGCACACCACGGCCCGGAACACCGCGTTGCGCAACGACAACCGCACCCCGCGCCGCGCCCCGTCCAACCGAACCCACAGCGGCTCGTCGGCGAACCAGCCGCTGAGCTGCCGGGGCAGCGCGGTGGTCACCTCCCAGTCGAAGTCCCCGGTGGCACGATTCCACGCCACGTCCCCGTCGGTCACCACGATCAGGAACGACCCCGGCGAACTCCACCGCCGCCGGAACTCGACCTCCTTGCCCACCCACTCCGACGAGGCCGCCTCCCGCGACGCGACGAGCAGGAAGAACCGCGACCCGCGCAACCCGGCCTCGATGGCGGTCCACAGGTGGGGATTGGCGGCAAGGCTCGTGTCATCGCGGAACACCCGCAACGCCCGCACCTGGAACCACCGCTTCGCCAACCGGTGCAACCCGTGCTGCAACGCGATCGCCACCGGCCGATCAGCCGCGTGGCTGTAGGAGATGAAGACGTCGTGCCCGGACGGTGAGGACGCCATGACGATCCCTCCGGCGACTGGACATCCAGTGTCCGCCCACCGGAAGCCGGAAGGAATGGGATTACCACCCGGCTAGCGTGAGACGGCCAAGCGGAGGCACCCAGGTGCCATGGCACAAGCCTTCTCCGCCGCACTGTCCCAACAACGGAAGCACACAACCATCCCTGCCACGAACCTTGCCGCTGCCCCGCCAAGCGGAAGCACGCAACCATCCCCGTCACACACCCCCTCCGCACCCCCCTTAAGACCTGGTCTCAAAACTCGGCGTGTCGCTAGGTGAACCAACGGCCCGCCCCCGGCTCCGCACCGCCCGTCCGTGGGCCCGGTCCGACGGACCGGAAGTCCGTCAGAGAGACTGGGGGCCAGTGCCCGCCCTCTCGATCTGGAGCCTTTGATGCCGCAAGGGACCGTCCGTTGGTTCGACGCCGAACGGGGTTTCGGCTTCCTCGCGCCCGAGGACGGCTCGCCGGACGTGTTCGTGCACGCCTCCGAGATCGTCGGGGACGGCGGCGCGAAAGTGCTCCGCGAGGGTCAGGCCGTCGTGTTCGAGGTCGGCGAGAACGACCGCGGGCCCCAGGCGCTGCGCGTTCGCGTCACCGCCGATGCGGCCACCGGCAGCGCCGTGGGCCTGCTCGGCACCGTCACCTGGTACGAGCCGGGCAAGGGGTACGGCTTCGCGTCGCCGGACGGCGGCGGCGCCGACGTCTTCGTGCACAGCTCCGCCATCGTGACCGGCGGTGTGGTCACCGAGGGGCAGCGGGTGGCCTTCCTGGTCGTCGAAGGCGAGCGCGGCCCGCAGGCCGGGCACGTGATCCCGCTGGGAGCGGGGGCCGGCTCACCCGCCGCGGCTGGTATCTCGGACGGTGCCGACGGCACGGTGGCCTGGTACGACGAGGACAAGGGCTTCGGCTTCATCAACCCCGACTCCGGCGCCGGGGACGTCTTCGTTCACGCCCGGGCCCTGGCCGAGGGGCTGACGTGGCTCGCGGAGGGCGACCGCGTCGCCTACGAGGTGGCTAGTGGGGACAAGGGCCCGCAGGCCCGCGACGTGCACCTGGTCCGGGGCGCCGGGCCCCAGATGGCGCCGCAGCGGTCGGCACCTGCCGCGGCCGCAGGGCCGGCGGCGCGGGATGTGCCCGCACGAGGCGGCGAGGGCGTCGTCGCGCGCTACGACGACGACCGCGGCTTCGGCTTCATCACCCCGGACGCAGGCGGCGACGATCTCTTCGCCCACGTGTCCGTGATCATGGGGTCGGAGCCGCTGCAGAAGGGTGACCGGGTCCGGTACGCGGTGCGTCAGAGCGACCGGGGCCCGCAGGCCGACCGCATCGAACGCCTCTGAAGAGGCGGCCCCACCGATGGCTGATCACTTCCCGACGAGAGTGCTCGTTCATCCCCGTCGATGGTGCCGTCAGCAACGCGGCTGCAGCCTCCCAAACTATTCAAGCCAGCGCCCAACGACAGAAACGGGCCTAAGCCGCTGAGAGCTGCGGACGAACGTCCGCTCATGCCGCATAGCAGTCGTTCAGGAACGCGGCGACAGCCCAACTAATCATGTAATAACCTG
>DATMCA010000621.1:0-2767 GCA_035559015.1 Umezawaea sp.
GGGGCGGGGCGCGTGTGGCGGCTGGCCCGGACGGCCGCCTGGCGGCGGTGGCGGGTCGTAGCTCACCGAGAAACCTCCCGAGCCGTTGTGAATGCGAAAGACGCGGATCCGCAGAGCACTTCGCGGACCTGCTCGGTTACGTTAACGTGTTCCTCCAGCAGTGGACGTAAACTCGCGCCACTGGAGGCAATACACCAGGCGAGGACAGAATGCCGAAGTCCAAGGTCCGAAAGAAGGCCGTTTACACCGCGCCTGCCGATCGCCGCACGCCGGTGAAGGTCAAGGCAGCCGGGCCTTCGCACCCCCTCTACATCGCCGTCATGCTGGGTGTGATGCTGCTCGGTCTCGCATGGCTGGTGGTCAACTACATCGCCGGTGACAAGATCCCGGTGATGATGGACCTGGGGTCCTGGAACTTCGGCATCGGCTTCGCGCTGATGATCGTGGGTCTGCTGATGACCATGAAGTGGCGCTGACCACTCCCGCTCCGCGTTTCCCACCCAGCCCGGACCGCTTCGGTCCGGGCTGGCGTGCGTCCGCCGCCGTTCACCGGGCGTCATCACCCGGTCGGGTGAGCACAGGCCCTCAAGTAATCCCCATTGGGGACAACCCCTGTGGACAACTTTGCGCCATTTTGCACAAGCCCCCGGTAGCGGGCTCCAGTTGTCCACAGGTTCCGTACGGGAGATCTACCGCTCGTGCGGGAGACTCGACCCCGTGACACCACGTCCGTCGGCCGAGCCGACCACCCGGAGTTGGGCCCCGCTACCCGGCGTCGTCGCGCTGGCCTGGGGATTGGCCGCCGTCGCGCTCCTCGCGGCCCTGCTGGCGGACGAGAACACGGCCCGTCTGCTGATGGGTGTGGCGACCGTCCTGGGCGTCGCTCTCGGTACCTACGGGGCAGTCGTGAGGCCGCGGCTGCGTGTGGATGAGTCCGGTCTGCACGTGCGGACGTTGACCGGGGTGCACGACTTCCCGTGGCACGAGGTCAAGGTTCGACCCGTCGTGACGCGCAGGCTCGGCCGCGAGTCGCACAGCCTCGAACTGGACTGGGAGCGCGGCGAGGACGAGCACCTGGTCGTGCTGACGTGGCTGGACCTCGGCGCCGACCCGAGGGACGTCGCCGAGGTCCTGCACGCCTTGCGGCCCTAGATGCCGATCTGGGTCGAGCCCACGACCACCAGGCCGATGAGCACCAGCGTCGTGGCCGCGACCAGGCCGCCCTGCCACAGCTCGCGGCGTTCCCGCGGCGCGTAGATCAGGCCGGCGGCCAGACCGGCGCCGACGGCGAGGCCACCGAGGTGGCCGACCAGCGAGATGCCGGGCAGCGTGAAGCTGAGGACCACGTTCAGACCGATGACGGCCAGCGCGGTGCCGGGGTTGAGCTTGAGCTTCAGCACCGCGACCAGCATCGCGCCCATCAGGCCGTACACGGCCGTCGAGGCGCCCGCGGTCAACGCGTTCGGCGAGCCGAACAGGAACACCGCGACGTTGCCGCCGAACATGGACACCAGGTAGAGCGCCAGGAACCGGACCCGCCCGAAAGCGGGTTCCAGGTCCCGGCCGAGCACGTACAGCGCGAGCATGTTGAACACGATGTGCGTCGGCCCGTAGTGCAGGAAGCCCGCTCCGAGCAACCTCCACCACTCGCCGAAGAGGGCCACGCCCTGCGGCCAGAGCACCAGGGCCTCGAACACCTCGGAGCGCTGGTTGTTCAGCGCGCTCTGCGCCTGGACGGCGGTGAGCACGAACATGATCACGTTGACGACGATCAGGATCGGCATCACCAGCGGACGCGTGCCGACCTCGGCTCCCACGAAGGTGCGGGGGCGGCGGACCGTCCCCTGCGCCTCGCGGATGCAGTCGACGCACTGGTAGCCGACCGACGCGTCGCGGAGGCACTCCGGACACGCCGGACGTTCGCACCGCACGCAGCGCAGCCTGGTCTGCCGATCGGGATGCCTCACGCAGACCGGGATTTCCGGCTGCGCACCGATCGGCTCACCAGGCGGCGGAGGAACTGCCGAATTGCTCACCGGAACGGGTCAGTACCGCTCGATGGCCACGGACTCGATCACCACGTCGGTGGCGGGGCGGTCGCCCGCGAGGGTCGGGGCGGCGCCGATCTTGTCCACCACCTGCTGCGACTCGGTGTCGGCCACCTCGCCGAAGATGGTGTGCTTGAAGTTGAGCCACGTCGTCGGGCCCACGGTGATGAAGAACTGGGAGCCGTTGGTGTTCGGCCCGGCGTTCGCCATCGCCAGCAGGTACGGCTTCGTGAACTGGAGCTCCGGGTGGAACTCGTCGCCGAACTGGTAGCCGGGGCCACCGCGGCCGGTGCCGGTGGGGTCACCGCCCTGGAGCATGAAGCCCGCGATGACGCGGTGGAAGATCGAGCCGTCGTAGAAGGGACCAGCCGCTTCGCCCTTGGCGTTGGGCTTCGAGTACTGCTTCGTCCCTTCGGCCAAACCGACGAAGTTGGCCACCGTCTTGGGGGCGTGGTCGGGGAAGAGGTTGATGCGGATGTCGCCCTGCGAGGTGTGCAGGGTCGCCGTCACCTTGGTCCCGACGAAGGATTCGTTGCTGTCAGCCACCACACCATCGTGCCATCCCGGGCGCCGATGTTCAGGAACGGGCAGGATGGGTATGCCTAGTGCATGACTGACCGACAGCTTCTGGAGCGCGATATGGACGAGGTGCAGGCCATGACCAAAGCCGGTGAGTCGGTCGGCAAGGCCGTCGGAACCGGCTTGCGCGCGGCGCGTCG
>DATMCA010000622.1:0-7267 GCA_035559015.1 Umezawaea sp.
CCGATCCCGACCATGGCGCACGGGCGGAGTCCCCTGCCCCGGAACTCCTGCCACAGGTAGGCACCCGGGCCGGATGCCGTGCGGTGGAACGTCTTCCTGCTGTTCATCGTGGATCGACCCCTCGGTTCACGACCGGTCAGCAGCGGATGTTCGTGCGACCGAACTCCTGGCGGGAGTCGCTCGGGATGGAACCGACGGCGTGCGTGCACTGGGAGAGCGTGTTCGTGCCGAACGACCAGTTGTCGGCCCTGTTGCTCGTGCAGTTGAGGCCTTCGAGCGTGAACGGCGAGCTGCCGCCGGTCGCGACCGCGGCGCACACCTCCCAGCTGCCGTGGTTCGCCCGGTAGCTCTCCCAGACGTACACGTAGGACCAGTTCTTGCCGCAGCCCTTGAACTGCTTGACCGAACCGACCTGCGCGCTGCCGACCGTGATGTGGCCGGTCGTGCCGATCTGGGTGACGCTGGAGCAGGAGGGGTTCGTCTCGGCGCTGGCGGGAGCGGAGAAGGCGAGGCTCGCACCGACGCTCAGCGCCCCTGCGGCGGCGAGCACTGCGGCGCGGCGGGCGATCGTGCCGATGGACATTGTTCTCCTCGGAAGAGCTGTGGTCTTCCCCGCTGGGCCGGTGTCCGGTCGAGCCGGACACCACGAACTCTGGGACACCGCGGTCAGAGAACGCCTAGGCGGCGGTAAACCAGCAGGTGGAAAGCGTGTTCCGAGGTGTGCGGGCGCTGCACCGGGACACCTGGCCGTGCGATGCGGTGGCCGAGGTGACGTTCGCGCACAAGACCGGCTGGGGGACACCACCGGCGTGGGTGTCGTGCGCTCGCCGCCCGGTGAGGAGGGGCGGCACTACGTGGTCGTCGTGTTATCGAACCCGGGCACGGACCACGTCGACGTGAACCGGCGGGGCCGTCGACCGGATCGTCACCGACCTGCGCGACCGAGGTCGCGGTGGTGAGCAAGCCCGCCGACGTGCGTCGGCGGGCTTGCTGGTGCCTAGACGGCCATCTCGCCCAGTTCGGACCACTCCTCGCCGGGGACCTTGAAGTTCACGATCTTCGGCGTGGCCACCAGGTACGGCGGCAGGGTCTTGCGGGCGGCCTGGAAGTGCTCGGACCCGACGTGCGCGGCACCGGCGTCGTCGTCGCGGAACGCCTCCACGATCACGTACTCGGTCGGGTCGTCGACGCTGCGGGACCAGTCGAACCACAGGCAGCCGGGCTCGGCGCGGGTCGCCTCGGTGAACTCGCGGGCGATCTCCGGCCAGTCGTCGGCGTGCTCCGGCTTGACCCGGAACTTGGCCGTGATGAAGATCATGACTCTCCTCGGGGTGGGTTCTGCGATGGCCGATCATCGACCCTAATCCTCGTGCGCGGCCGGTGCTCGGCTCCTCGTGGTTCTTCCGGGTCGGGCGGTTGACAGCGCCCAAGACGACCGGTCATATTGAATCGGTAAGGATCGTCGACGGCTGAGGAGAGCCCATGTCCACCTACCGCGCCTTCGCGGCGACCGGACCCGAGACCTTCACGCAGGTGGAACGCGACCTCCGGCCGCCGCTGCCCCGCGAGGTCCGGGTGCGGGTCGAGGCCTGCGGCATCTGCCACACCGACGTCTTCAACGGCGGAACGCCCGAGAACCCCGTCGTGCCCGGCCACGAGGTCGTCGGGGTGGTCGACGCCGTGGGCGAGGGGGTGACCCGCTGGGAGGTCGGTCAGCGGGTCGGGGTCGGGTTCCTCGGCGGCCAGTGCGGCGAGTGCGACCGCTGTCGCCGCGGCGACTTCGTCAACTGCACCGACCAGGCGAAGCTCGGCATGGGCTCCGACGGCGGGTACGCCGAGTACGTCTACGCGCGCGGCACCGGCCTGGTGCGGGTCCCCGACGGCCTGTCCGCCGTCGAGGTCGCGCCGCTGCCGTGCGCCGGGCTGACCGTGTTCAACGCCATCCGGGCCGCCAGGGCGCCGCTGGGGTCGCTCATCGCGGTGCAGGGGATCGGCGGGCTGGGGCACCTCGCCGTGCAGTACGCCGACCGGCTCGGCTACGAGGTGGTGGCCATCGCCCGCGGCACCGAGAAGAAGGCGCGGGCGTTGAGCCTCGGTGCCGACCACTACGTGGACAGCGCGAGCGAGGACCCCGGCGCCGCGCTGCGCGCCCTCGGCGGTGCCACAGCGATCATCGCCACGGCGACCACCGGCAGTTCGATGGAGCCGCTCGTCGGCGGGCTCGCGCCCAAGGGCGTGCTGATGACCGTCGGCGGCGGCTCCGACCCGCTCCGCATCAGCACGTCCGAGCTGATCTTCGGGGAGAACGCGGTCGTCGGGACGCTCACCGGCAGTTCCGTCGACAACGAGGACAGCCTCGCGTTCAGCGCCCGGCAGGGCATCAGGCCGGTCGTGGAGACGATGCCGATGGAGCGGGCGCCCGAGGCGTTCGCGCACATGCTGGCGGGCAAGGCGCGCTACCGGGTCGTGCTGGAGATGAAGCCCTAGACGAGCACCGAGTCGAAGACGACGCGGAAGAACGCGGCGAAGGACGATCCGTCCTTCGCCGCTCGCGCGCCGACGATCGCGCCCTCCCAGGCGTTCACGACGAACAGGGCGAGCACGTCGGGATCGTGGTGCGCGGGCAGGGAACCGTCCTCCAGCGCCTCGCGGAGGAGCGCCGAGACGGCCTGGACCCACGTGGCGAAGCCGGACTTCACGCCGTCGGCGATCGGGGCGCTGTGGTCGGCGGCCTCGGTGGTGAAGTTGCCGAACACGCAACCCCGCGAGTAGCCGAACCGCTCGATGTCCGCCGCCAGGAACTCGAAGTGGGCGCGGAGCCTGGCCAGCGGCGCGGTGTCGTCCCTCGCCAGGTCCTCCATCCTGCGGGACGCGGCGTAGCGGTCCATCACCTCCAGCGCTAGGGCTTCCTTGCTCTCGAAGTGGTTGTAGAACGACCCCTTCGGGACGCCCGCGGTGTCGGTGATGAGCTTGACGCCGCAGGCGTTGTAGCCGTTGAGGTGGAACTGCTCGAACGCCGCGTCGACGATCTGCTCCCGCACGCTCGGCCTGGCCATGGCTGCTCCTCCACTGGTGGTTCCTCCAATATGGGCGGTCGTCTCGCTCCGGTCAAGACGGAACCGCGTCGAAATCCCGCGCGCACCGGTGTTCGTCGTCGCTGGTCCGACGGCCTCGGGGACCCGTTCCGCGGTACTGCGCGGGCGCCTACGTGGTGGGCCTGGTCGCGACGTTCGCGATCAAGTCGATAATGGGCCCATGACCACCGTCGTGCTGTTCCACTCCGCCTACGGGCTGCGGCCCGCCGTGCTCGCCGCCGCGGGTCGGTTCCGGGAGGCCGGGCACGCCGTGGTGACGCCGGACCTCTACTACGGCGGGATCGCCGAGACCCTGGACGACGGGTTCACGCTGGCCGAGTGGATCGGCTGGCCGACCATCGCCGAACGGGCGCGCGCGGTGCTGCGGGGCCTGCCCGCGGACACCGTGCTCGGCGGGTTCTCCATGGGCGCCAGCATCGCGGGCGGCCTGCTGGCCGAACGACCGGAGTCCGCGGGCGTGCTGTTCCTGCACGGCACCGGCGCCGTCCCGGACAACGTGCGGCCGGGCCTGCCGATGCAGCTCCACGTGGCGGACCCGGACGCGTACGCGACACCGGAGAAGGTCGCCGGGTGGATGCGGGACGCGGCGGGCGCGAAGGCGGAGGCGTTCACCTACCCCGGCGTCGGGCACCTGTTCACCGACGAGGGCCTGCCGGACTACGACGAGCGCGCCGCCGAGCTGATGTGGCGGCGCTGCGTCGACTTCCTCGCCGGCCTCTGACCGCCACGGCATCGACAGGAGGTGACCACGTGTCCGACCGGAGGCGGATCGACCTGGGTCCCGCCCAGGAGACCCTGCTGATCCCGTTGTACGGCCGTGCGGTCGAGACGCGGAAACGCCGTCCGCTGCTGTCCGACCCGCTCTCGGTCGAGATGGTCGAGGCGATCGACTACGACTTCGCGAAGTTCGAGGGCGGACCCGGTCTCGGCGGAGCGGTGCTGCGCGGCCTGGTGTTCGACCACTGGACCCGCGGCTTCCTGTCACGCCACCCGCGGGGAACGGTGGTGGAGATCGGTGCGGGGCTGAACACCCGCTTCGAACGCCTGGACAACGGCACGTGCCACTGGGTGGACCTCGACCTGCCGGACACGATGGCGTTGCGCCGCACGTTCTTCACCGACACCGACCGGCGTTCGTCGATCGCCGCCTCGGTGGTCGACGACACGTGGGTCGACGCCGTCCGCGAACGTCCGGGGCCGTACTTCTTCGTGGCCGAGGCGGTCCTGATCTACCTGGCCGAGGCCGACGCCCGCACCGCCGTCGGCCACGTCCACCGCCACTTCCCCGGCAGCCGGCTGGCCCTGGACACGTGGGGGCGGTGGATCATCGACAACAGGCGGCGCCACCCCGTGCTGAGCCGACTGCCCGCCCCCCCTGGAATGGGGCTGCGACGATCCCCGTGACATCGAGGCCTGGCACCGGGGGACGCGGCTGGTGGCGAGCCACAACATCGGCACGCCGCCCGCCCCGGTGCGCCGCGGGCTCCCGGTGTCGCACCGGTTGATGCTGCCCGTGCTCCGCCTGCGACCGCGGACCCGGTCCTACCGCCTGAACCTGTTCGAACTCGGCGGCTAGTGGTCGGCCGCCAGCGCGCGGCCGATGTAGTTCGCCGTCAGCAGGGCGAAGATGTACGCCTGGAGCACCTGCACCAGTGCTTCCAGGAACGTCATCGCGATGGCGAACGCGAACGCCACCAACGACACGGGTTTGAGCCAGGCGCTCGCTTCCAGGAGCAGGAACTCGCCGCCGAGGGTGAACACGAGCAGGATCAGGTGGCCCGCGAACATGGCGGCGAACACCCGGATCGCGAGCGCGAGCGGGTCCATGAAGAAGCGCAGGAACAGCTCGATCGGCGTCAGCATCAGGTAGATGGGTTTCGGCACGTCGGGCGGGAAAAGCTGGTTCTTGAGGTAGCGGCCCAGGCCGTGCCGCTTGATCCCCACGTAGTGGAACAGCGGGTAGAGGACCACCAGCAGCGCCAACGGGAAACCGGTGTGCGCCATGGTCGGGAACTGGATCAGCGGGACGATGCCGAACAGGTTGTTCACCAGGACGAAGGTGAACAGCGACACGATCAGCGGCACGTAGGGCTTGAAGTCCTTGCCGCCGATCTGCTCCCTGGCGATGGTGTCGCGGCCGATGTCGTACACCGACTCGGCGGCGAACTGGAGCCTGCCCGGCACGATCGTCGGGCTGCGCGTGGCGATCAGGAAGAACGCCAGGATGAGCACGACCGACAGCACCAGCAGCACCATCGGTTTGGTGATCCCGCCGATGATCGCGGGCGGGAAGAAGTCCCCCACCCCCGGCGGGACGAACGTCGAGTCGGCCAACACAGTGATCATGGGCGGGATCCCCCTCGTCCAAGCTGTCCGCTCAACGTAACGGACCGGCTCGGACGAGGGGGCGTGCACCCGTTCAGGTCAGTGGCGCGGCTTCCAGGAGCACATGGCGACGTCCAGCGACTCCAGGTCCAGCGCCGCGGGGGACAGCGGTCGCTTCTCGCACGGCCCCGCGCGCAGGCCGTCCAGCAGCACGGCGAGGTAGCGCCGCCACAGCTCGGACCGCACGTCCTGGGTGTACTCGGCCACCGCGCCGATCATCATGTGGATGATCGGCAGGTCGGTCTCCTCGAAGTCGTCGCGCAGTTGGCCGGACGCCTTGGCCCGCCGCACCAGTTCCACCGCGAGCGGGATCATCCGCTCCTTCGCCGCGGCCACGCGTTCCTGGCCGAAGTTGTTGGACAGCATGACTTCCCGCAGCCCGCGGTCGTCGGAGTGCAGTTCGGCGGTGCGCGTCAGGAAGGTCACGAACCCCTCCCACGGATCGCTCTCCTCCAGCGCCTGCTCGGCCAGTTCGCGGACCTCGTCCATCCGCTCGACGAACATGGCCTCGACGAGCTGCTCCTTGCCGGGGAAGCGGCGGTACACCGTGCCGACACCGAGTCCGGCGTGGTGGGCGATGTCGTCGAGGGTGGCGCCGAAACCGCGTTCGCTGAAGACGATCCGCGCCGATTCGATGATCTTGCGGCGGTTGAGCTCCGCATCCCGACGCAGGGGTCGCACCGTTGCGACGGGGACTGTGTCCCGTGTCATGCCCCTATCGTAGCCGAAGTTGAGATTGCTCCTCCACTTCGCGTGTACGGTCAAACGGAGACATCAACTCCGCATAACCTGTGAGGACACACGCTCATGCCGGATTCACCGACCGCCACGGTGGAGGCACCGCGGGCCGTCACCCAGCACGGCGACAACCCGCACCACGCTCGACGTTGGCTGATCCTGGTCATGATCGGCCTCGCGCAGCTCATGGTCGTGCTCGACGCGACGATCGTGAACATCGCCCTGCCGTCCGCCCAGGCCGACCTCGGCTTCAGCAACGACGCCCGCCAGTGGGTCGTCACCGCCTACGCGCTCGCGTTCGGCAGCCTCCTGCTCCTCGGCGGCCGAGTCGGTGACATCTTCGGCCGCAAGCCCGCGTTCCTGATCGGCCTCGGCGGCTTCGCCGTCGTCTCCGCGATCGGCGGCGCCGCGAACAGCATCGAGATGCTGCTCGTCGCCCGTGCCGCCCAGGGCGTGTTCGGCGCACTCCTCGCGCCCGCTGCGTTGTCGCTGCTCACCACGACCTTCACCGACCCGAAGGAGCGCGGTCGCGCGTTCGGCATCTTCGGCGCCATCGCCGGCGGTGGCGCGGCCATCGGCCTGCTGCTCGGCGGCGTGCTCACCGAGTACCTCGACTGGCGCTGGTGCATGTTCGTCAACATCATCTTCGCCGTGATCGCCCTCGCGGGCTCCTACGTCCTGCTGCGCCACGAGCCCGTCGCCGCGGCCGACCGCCCGAAGCTGGACATCCCCGGCACGCTCACCTCGACCGCCGGCCTGTTCGCCGTCGTCTACGGCTTCGCCAACAAGGAGAGCCACGACTGGTCGTCCGCGTCGGTCTGGGGCTTCCTGCTCGCCGGTGTCGTGCTGCTGGCCGTGTTCGTCCGCATCCAGACGACCACCTCGCACCCGCTGCTGCCGATGCGCATCGTGCTGGACCGCGACCGCGCGGGCGCCTACGCCTCGGTGTTCCTGCTCGGCATCGGCATGTTCGCGATCTTCCTGTTCCTCACGTTCTACCTCCAGCAGAACCTCCAGTTCACGCCCATCGAGAGCGGCGTCGCGTTCAT
>DATMCA010000623.1:0-4021 GCA_035559015.1 Umezawaea sp.
CACCTGGTCGCGGGGTGACCGTGGCCAGGTGCGTCGCGATCCGACCCACTGCCCCACCGCGGCGGTCCTGCCGCGGTGGCGTGTGGTCCCGTCCCCCGCACTCGATCCCCGAGAACGCGCGGGACGAGCACCCGCTACCCCTCAGCGGGCGTTCCGACGTGGGCGCCGGGGCGCCCACCGGAAATCAGCGGTCGTTCGCCGCCGCGCTGCGCGCCAGCGCCAGCACCGCCGTGAACGGCGGGAACCAGTGCCTGCTGTGCGACGGCGGGTTGGCCCAGCGGAGCGAGCCGTAGCGGGTCATGGTCGGCGGGAGCGCGATCCGCTGCGGGGACCGGACGAACTGCACCTCGGGCGGGGCCTTGAGGTGGGTCGGCAGCAGGGCGACCAGCTCGGCCAGGAAGATCCAGTGCTCGCGCGGGCCGGGGATGACGGTGACCGGGCCGGCGAGCATGCGCGCCTTGAGGTCCGCCAGCACCCTGGAACCGATCCTGGCGGGCATGGCGAGCGCGGTGGTCGAGGGACCGAGGGGCAGGAAGACGCCCTGTTCGGTGACGGACACCCGCCACCCGAGGAGCCGGTACCCGGCGATCGCCTCGCCCAGTAACTGCTCGTGGGCTCGGCTGTGCGGCACTCCCGGTCGCTTGGCGGTCTCGGAGGTGGTTGCGGCGGTGATGCTCATGGGTGGTCGTCCTCCCTGGTCGGGTGGTCGCACTCCGGCACGTGCTGGCGTCCTCCGGCACGGGGATCAGGCCCGTTGACGGTGATGGGAGCAGGGTGCTGGTCCCGGGACGCCGACACCACACGCCCGACGGGTGCGCCTCATGCACCGGATGCATCACCGGCATCCACCACTCGGCGTCACCGGGGCCCTTTCCCGACGTCGACCGCGACTTATGCAGGAAATGCATGGACTCCTGATCACCGCGGCATACACTTGTGTGCACGCTCAGTGACGGGAGCGAAGGCCATGGCACAGATAAGCCCAAGGGCATCCAGTTCCAGGCGCGCATGCCCGTGCGGGGCGTTGATCGCCGCCGACAACACGGATCGGCTGTGCCACCGGTGCAGGCGCAACGCGCGAGCCGACGTGTTCGGGCCGCCCGAGCAGCCCTCCGAGTTCTGGGACCACCAGGCGATCGCCGGTGCGCTGACCGCGCGGGACATGGGCGCGGTCCTCGCCGCGTACCGCCACCACCCGCAGCACGTCAGCCGGGTCACCCAGGACCGAATGGCCTCCTGGCTGGGCATCAGCCAGGCACAACTGTCCCGGTACGAGAGCGGTGAGAACCCGATCGACCGGATGGACCGCCTGCGCCACTTCGCGCAGACGCTGGGCATCCCCGGCGACCGGTTGTGGTTCGACCGGTCCGGCATCCAGAGCCAGGCGGGCCCGGAAACGGCTGCCCCGCCCGATGTGCTCGGCGCGGCGTGGGACGCGTCGAGCATTGCCCGATCGGTCGAGGAGACGGCGAGGAACGACTTGGCGATCAGCAGACGAGCGGCGCTCGCGGGAGCGGCCGCTGTGGCAGTGGGTCCCGCACTTGTCGAGCCGCTTCAGCGGTGGCTACATCCGTTGCAGTCCATGTCCAGGTGGTCGTCGAGTTCGGCGATCAGCGAGGAGGAGTTGGCGGCGCTCCAGCGCGTCGCCGACGGACTGCGCGGCTGGGGCGGGAGGGGCGGGTTCGGTTTGGCCCGCAAGGCGGTGCTCGGCCAGCTCGACGAACTGGCCGAGAGGCTGTCGCGCGCACCGGCGGGCCCGACGACGGAACGGGCCTTCTTCATCGGTGCGGAACTGTCGAAGGTGGCGGCGAGCATGTCGTGGGACGCGGGGCTGCACGACGCGGCCCAGCGCTACTACGTGCTCGGTGTCCGCATGGCGAAGGCGGGGCGCAACGACCCGTTCGCCGCGCTGTGCCTGGCCGCGATGGCCAGGCAGATGTTCGACCTCGGGCGCCCCGAGGACGGGCTGGAGCTCGTGCAGCTCGCCCAGTACGGCACCCGGCGCACGGCCACACCGACCCTGCAGGCGTTGCTGCTGACCAGGGAAGCGTGGGCGTACGCGCAGATGGGTCAGGTGCGGGAGTTCGACCGCGTGGTCGGGCTCGCACAGGACAGCTTCGCGCAGCGCAAGGCCGAGGCGGAGCCGTGGTGGCTGCACAGCTTCGACGAGGCCGAGCTGGAAGGCGTGATCGGCGCGCGGACGAGGGACCTGGCGGGGCACGACCCCCGGCAGGCTCCGTCGGCCGAGCTGCACATCCGGCGGGCCCTGGACCTGCGCGACCCGTCACGGGTGCGCAACCGGGCGTTCGACGTGATCGGGCTGGCGCGCACGAAGATGGTCGCGGGTGAGCCGGAAGAGGCCTGCGACCTGATCGGGGACGTCCTGCCGACCGTGGAACGGCTCTCGTCGGGCCGGGTGCTGCGGAAGTTGCAGGACTTCTCGAAGGAGTCGGAGAGGCACCGGGACCTGCCCGGTGTCCGGGACGCGCGCGACGCCATCCGCGCCATGCGGACGGCCTGAATGCGGGTCGGCATCACCGGGCACACGAATCTGGTGCCGGAGTGCGTGGACGCCGTGCACGCGGCGATCCGCGAAGTTCTCGTCGAGGAAGCGGGCGGGTCATCCCTCATCGGGGTGACCTGCCTGGCCCCCGGCGCGGACCAGTTGTTCGCGCGGGTGGTCCTGGAGCTGGGCGGCAAGGTCGAGGTCGTGCTGCCCGCGATGGACTACCGCGCCAAGCTCAAGCCGGAACGGGTGGCCGCGTACGACGAGCTGATCGCGAAGGCGGACATCGTCAGCGTCCTGCCGTTCATGCTGTCCGGGCGGCAGGCGTACGTGGCGGCGAACGAGCGGATGCTCGCCAGCGTGGAGCTGCTCGTCGCGGTCTGGGACGGCCAACCGGCGGGCGGCAAGGGCGGCACCGGCGACGTGGTCGAACACGCCCGCGCGTCCGGCGTGCCGGTGATCGTGGTGTGGCCGGAGACGGCGCAGCGGGAGTGAGATCGGCGCGGAGCGCGTCCTGCTCCTGCTCGGCCCGCCCATCCGGCTGTCCGAAAGGGAACACGTCGTGCGCGGGTGTACCCGGTGTCCGACTTTCCGCCGGACACCGGAGGTGGGTCAGCCGTCGAAGCGACCCGACTTCACCGCCATCAGGAAACCGTCCAGCTCGGCGACACCGAAGGTGATCACCGGACCGGTCGGGTTCTTGGAGTCGCGCACCGCCACCACGCCGGGAACGTGGGCCAGCTCAACGCAGTTGTTCGCTCCGCCTTGGCTACGGCTGCTCCTTCGCCACCTTTCGAAGTCCAGGTCCACAGGGCTCCTCCGCTAATCGAGTTCAGTGATGCGCCTGCGGAGGATGGTCGCAGACTTCCTGTCCTCGACACTCGCCCATATCTGCTCGAAGATCTCGGCGTAGACACCGATATCCGATGCCTCGTGCAGACAGGTGCCTCCGCTGAGGCCCTCCAGGTAAACCCGCTTGACCTGCGAGGCACCCAGGCTGAGCAGGTGGAACGACGTTCCCATGGCCGCGTGCGCACCGGCGTCGAACGGCATGATCCGAACGTGGACGTTAGGGCGCTTGTTCATCGCCACCAGGTGCTCGAACTGCTCACGGGCCACTGCCGGAGTGCCGACCCCGCGGTGCAGGGCGGCCTCACCCAGCACGATGAACACCTCGATCGGGTCGTCCACCAGCCCTTACTTCACCGGGAGGCAAGCCGATGCCCACAGCACTCGCACAACACCGCTGGCACGACGCCGACGGCAGGCGTCACGCCATCAGCCTGGCGCGGTACCCGCTGCCGCCCAGGCCCGACGGGGAGATCGACACGCTGTGCGGGACGCGCGTCACCTTGAGCCGCCAGGACTTCCCGCGGCCGGCCGAGTACCGGCCGCACAAGAAGACCTGCCTGGAGTGCGACGCGGTCTGGCGCACCCGCGAGAACCTCAGCCCGCGCCGATGACCCAGGAGTCCCGGCGGCGATCCACTGTCCGAAGCCGACACCTCGGCGACGA
>DATMCA010000624.1:0-4317 GCA_035559015.1 Umezawaea sp.
GCACCGGCTCGTCCCCGACGACGAGTCGACGCACGGAGGGCGGCCCGAAGACCTCGACCTCGCCTGCCCGGTCCACGTCGGCGCGCAGGCGGACGGTGCCGCCGACCGCGGTCGCGGACCGCGCGAGCGCCGTGCCGCGGACGAGGACCGTGCCGCCGCCGGTGCCCAGCCGCCAGAACCGCGCCGCCTCCTCGTCGGTGCCGAGCAGCAGGAGCAGCGGCGGCCTGCCGCCACCGGACACGAGCACCCGCGCCAGGCCCGAGTGGCGGTAGTCCAGCCGCAGGTCGCCGGTCGCGGCGTCGAAGGCCGAGCCGACCCGGCCGTCGAGCACCCGCACCGACGGCGCCGAGGAGTAGCGCAGCACGGTGGAGCCGTCCTCGCCGTCACGGCCGTGGAGCACGGCCACGTCCCGACCGCCGACGGGCGCGTGGGTGAGGATCTCCGAGGTGGACCACACGAGCCGTTGGCCACCGAGGTCGTAGCCCGCCACGAGGATCTTGGCGTCCCGCCCGGAGATCCGGACCGGGACCTGGTACCGACCGTCCGGTGTGGACCAGTCCAGCGTGGTCGCCAGGTCCGCCGTGTTCGCGCGGTCGGCGTGCCGCACCAGGGCGAACTGCGTCCCGGTGTCGGGATTGGCCCTGGCCAGGGTGCCCACGGCGGCATCGGCGGGAACGGGCGCGGTGGCCGGGTCCGTCTTCGCCAGCGGTGCCACCGAGGTCATGAAGTAGCCCTGCCGCTTGAACTCGTCGTACTTCGGCGTGAGCCGACGGTCCTCGGTGATCGCCGCGCCGTAGTCGTAGGAGGTGTAGACGTCGTTCGGCTGCGGCAGCCAACCCCACGACGTTCCGCCGAAGGCCATGTAGTAGTTGAACATCGTCGCGCCGCTGCCGATCACGTTCGACTTGTAGAACACCCTCATGTAGTCCGGCCCGGTGAGCTGCCGGCACTTCTCGTAGCCCGCGTCGAAGAGGTCGATGGCGCCCGCCTGGTACTCGGCGGCGTAGACCGGAGCGTCCTCGCGCAGGCGGCGGGTGATCCCGTCGCCCCACGGCCCCCAGGTCGTGTCCGGGTTCGGGCAGTCGAAGGACTGCGGGTAGTCGTCGACGCCGGGGATCTGCACCGCGCCCTGGCCCGACGACCAGTTCGGCAGGTTCCCACCGCAGCAGTTGTTGTGCGTGATGGGCACGTCGATGCCGTCCTCACGGGCCTTCCGCCGCAACTGCTCCATGTACAGCGGGTCGACGTTCGCGCCGTACTCGTTCTCCACGTTGTAGGCGATGACCGATCCGCCCCTGGTCACCTGGTGGCGGGCGATGATCGGGTCGACGTGGTCGAGCCAGTCCCGGTAGGCCGCCGTGTAGCCGGGATCGCTGGACCTGGCCCGCCCCGGCACCTGCTTGAGCCAGGCGGGCATCCCGCCGCCGGTGGTCTCGGCGTTGATGTACGGCCCCGGCCGGGCTACCACGTACAGCCCCAGTTCCTCGGTCAGCGCGAGCAGCCGGTCGACGTCGCGGACCCCGGTGAAGTCGTACGCGCCCTGCTTCGGCGAGTGGTAGCCCCAGTGGAAGTACAGCGAGACACCGTTGAACCCCGCGGCCCTGATCTTCTCCAGCACGTCCCGCCAGAGGTCGGGGCTGGGCAGGCGGAAGTAGTGGAACTCCCCCGCCCACAACAGGACCCGCTTCCCGTCGACCGTCATCGAGTACCTGTCGTAGCCGACCTCGTGGCGCTGCCCCACCTGGTCGGGCACGGCGGTCACCGGCCGGGCCGCGGCGCCTCCCGCGGCGAGCGCGAGCACCAACGCCGGCAGCACCGAGGAAAACACCCTCACGACGGTCGTCCTCCCTAGTCGTTCCCGCGCACGACCGCGACCACCCTGGCGCGGTCGGCCTGGATGAGCACGCCCAGGTCGTGCTCGGCGGTGTGGCCGCCAAGGACGGAGTCGACGGAACCGACGCCGACCAGCAGCACGCTCCAGCCGGGCGGTGCGGCCGACGCCTCGACGGTGACCGCGTCGCCCCGGCGCGAGGTCGTGAACACCGAGTCGCCGACGGCCGTCGTCACGGTCGTGCCCTTGGCGAGTTCGTGCACGTGCAGCGTCACGCCGTCGGCGTGGTCGTAGTCCGGACGGTCGTCGACGGCCCCGACGGGCACCACGGAGTTCGGTCGGGCGAGCAGCGGGATCTCGGTGAAGCCGCACCGCTCGGTCGTCCAGCGCGGGCCGTGCACCCGTTCACCGGTGGTGAAGCGGGTCCACGTCCCGGCGGGGACGTAGTAGGTCACCGTCCCGTCGTCGGTGAAGACGGGCGCGACGAGCAGCGAGTCGCCCAGCAGGTACTGGTGTTCGAGGTGGGCGCAGCCGGGGTCGTCCGGGAACTCCAGGACCATCGCCCGCATCACCGGCACCCCGGTGGCGGACGCCTGCCGCGCGGCCTCGAACAGGTAGGGCATCAGGCGCGCCTTGAGCTTCGTGAAGACCCGCAGGACGTCCACGGCCTCCTCGTCGAACAGCCACGGCACCCGGTAGGAACCGCTGCCGTGCAGCCTGCTGTGCGAGGACAGCAGGCCGAACGCGATCCAGCGCTTGAACACGGCCGCTCGCGGGGTGCCCTCGAAACCGCCGATGTCGTGGCTCCAGAAGCCGAAGCCGGACATGCCCAGGGACAGCCCGCCGCGCAGGCTCTCCGCCATGGACTCGTACGTCGACTCGGAGTCACCGCCCCAGTGCACCGGGAACCGCTGGGACCCCGCCGTGGCCGACCGGGCGAACACGACGGCGTCACCCTCACCGCGGCGGGCCAGCAGCAGGTCGAAGACGGTGCGGTTGTAGAGGAACGTGTAGTAGTTGTGCATCCGCTCCGGGTCGGAGCCGTCGAAGTAGGCGACGTCGGTCGGGATCCGCTCGCCGAAGTCGGTCTTGAAGCAGTCGACGCCCTGTTCCAGCACCGCGTCCAGCTTCGCGGAGAACCACTCGCGCGCCGCCGGGTTGGTGAAGTCGACCAGCGCCATGCCGGGCTGCCAGTCGTCCCCCTGCCACACGTCGCCGTTCGGCCTCCGGAGCAGGTACCCGCCCGCGACGCCCTCGGCGAACAGCGCGGAGTTCTGCCCGATGTACGGGTTGATCCACACGCACACCCGCAGCCCGCGCGACCTGAGCCGCTCCAGCATCCCCGGCGGGTCGGGGAACGTGTCGGGATCCCAGCGGAAGTCGCACCAGTGGTACTCGCGCATCCAGAAGCAGTCGAAGTGGAACACGCTCAGCGGCAGGTCCCGCTCGGCCATGCCGTCGACGAACCCGGTCACCGTCTCCTCGTCGTAGGAGGTGGTGAACGAGGTGGACAGCCACAGGCCGAACGACCAGGCGGGCGGCAGCGCGGGCCTGCCGGTGAGGGCCGTGTACCTGCGCAGGACGTCCTTCGGCGTGGGCCCGTGGATGACGAAGTACCGGAGCGACTGGCCCGCCACGCTGAACTGCACCCGCGAGACGACCTCCGACGCCACCTCGAACGACACGGCGCCGGGGTGGTCGACGAAGACGCCGTAGCCCGCGTTCGTCAGGTAGAAGGGGACGTTCTTGTAGGCCTGCTCGGTGCCCGTTCCGCCGTCGGCGTTCCACAGGTCGACGACCTGGCCGTTGCGCGCCAGCGGACCGAAGCGCTCGCCGAGGCCGTACACCACGTCCCCGACGCCGAGGGTCAACTGGTCGCGCACGTGGTGCTCGCCGTCGACGGTCATGAAGCCCATCCCCTTGGCGCCGCTGGAGGTCAGCGTGCGCCCGCCCGCGGTGAAGTCCACGCTCCAGCCGTCCTCGCCGCCCACCCGCACGGACAGCGCGCCGGAGGTGAGCACGGCGACCCCGTCCTCCTCGGCCACCTCGACGACGGTGTCGTCCTCCGCCGCCAGTTCGAACCGGGGCCGCGCGGACACTCCACCGGCGAAGTGCGTGATCGTGACGCCGATGACGTCGGGCATCGGGGAGGAGAGACCGATCGTGACGACCGGCCCCCGGAGCAGGTCACCGCGGCGCCGGATCGGTCTCGTGGGCGCGTGCACCACGATTTCGCCCTCGCCCGCGACCAGGTCGTGCACCTCCACCGGGTGAGCCGCCACCACACCCGGCCGCAGCCGCCAGTAACCGTCGCCGAACTTCACCTGACCGCCCCCACCGTGATCCCGCGCGTCAGCGTTCGTTGGAACACCAGGAAGAACACCACGGCCGGGAGCACGCCCAGCAGCGCCGACGCGCTGGTCGTCGTGGCGTCCATCATGCGTTGTCCTTGCAGGACGCCGAGTGCGACCGGCACGGTCTGGTTC
>DATMCA010000625.1:0-2050 GCA_035559015.1 Umezawaea sp.
GAGATCCGCGAACGGCTCTTGTCACCCCGGCGGTTGCGCTCCAGCCCGCGCGTCATCAAACGCAAGATGTCCAACTGGAAGCTCAAGCGCGCCGAGCACCACAATCCGCCCCGGCCGGACGCTCCCCACGTGACCCTGGTCGGGCCGACCAAGGCCAGGCCGACCCGCCTGAAAACAAACTAAATCACCGGTATGACTCTGTTGGTGATGTTGACCGGGTTATGTGGTGGCTGCGCACAGTGCGTGGAAGCGGGTGGTGCGGCGGCGGGTTCTGGGTGTGCTGGACATCCAGTCGGAGACCCGGGTGACGTTGCAGGCCAGGGCTGTGAGGACGTGTTGGACGTGGGTACGGGCCAGGCCCCGGTAACGGGAACGGCGCAGGCCGTGAACGCGGACGTTCTGCGAGAGGGTGGCCTCGACGCCGGCCCGGATGGCATAGCGGCGGCGCCACTCCTCTGTGCGCTGGTCGAGTCGGTTGCGCGTCTGGATCTCGTGCAGGGGCTGGGGCAGGACGGTGATGGACCGGGGCCGGGTGGCTGAAGTGGTGCACTGGGCACGGTCTGGGCAGGCCCGGCAGTCCGCCTCGGCGAACCGGGCCTGTAGATAGGTGTGGTCCTTGATGTTCAGCTTGGTCCAGGACACGCTCGTGGCTCCGCGCGGACAGGTCGCCTGCTGGTTGTCCCAGTCGATGGCGAAGGCCGCTTTACCGAGGCCCGAACCGGCCTTGGCCTGGGCACTGTGGTCGGCAACGACCGGGCCGAGCAGGGTGATGCCGTGCACGTGCTGGGCCCGGTCGATGCGTGCCGGTGATATATAGCCAGAGTCGACGACATGCTCTGCGGGCAGCAACTGCCGCTCGGCCAGCCCATCGTGGATGGTGTCGGTCAGTTCGATGTCCTGGACGGTGGAGATGGTGGTGGCGACATGGACCACCACCTCGGGGCGCTCTTCGTCGCAGGTTTCCGTGAGATGTGTCCGGTAGCCGCTCCAGGCGGTGTCCCGTTTGACGCAGTAGTGCGCATCGGTGTCATAGGGCGAGTCGAACCGCAGCGAGGCGGGCGGCAGGGCGTGGCCGTCCCGCCAGCGCAGCGATTGGTCCACGTCCCAGAAGTAGTGGTGGACCCAGACCTGGCGCAGAATCTCCACTTGCGGAAGAACCCGCAGGTGGGGTGGGGCACAGGAGGTCCAGGCGGCTGTGAGGATCTTCTGCCCGTCCCGGCCGAACTCCTCGGCCCGGGCGGTCACGGCCGCCTTGCCGCCCGGCAGCTTTCCGATCTCCACCCGGCGTCCGTACCGCTTGGCCCACTCGGGCTCGATCAGCGGCGCCAGCCAGGCGGGAGCGGCCTCGGCCAGTTCCTCCAGTGCCGCCCGAAATGTCTCCCCGACCAGCTCCAGGCGGCTGAGGCGGCGCACCGCGGCCAGCACATGGGTGGCATCGGTACGCTGCCGACCCCCGGCCTTAAGCAGTCCAGCCTCCATCAGACGCTCCAGCATCACCTGCAGCAGCCGGTCGGCGGCCCCGTCCTGTTCGGCCAGCCGGGCCCGGAACTCGCACAACACTGAGTGATCGAACCCCGGATCCTCCAGCTCAAGGCCGAGAGCGTACTTCCAGTCGATCCTGGTGCGGACCGCGTCCGCCGCCGCCCGGTCGGAGAGGTTCTCCGCGAACTGCAGCACCGACACCAGCGCGAGCTGTCCGGGCGATAGCCCCGGCCTGCCATCGTCGGGATACAGCCCGGCGAACTCCTCATCCTCGAACAGGACATCGAGCTGGTCCCGGATGAGCATCGCCGGAGTGCCCTTCGGGCACGCCGCTCGCGCTGTCCGCGCCGTCCTCACCGGAATCCGCTGAAAATTCCTCGGCCGCAACGACACCGCACCCACACTCCAGAACCCGAGGCCACCCCGCACATGCTCAGCGAAGCACCCCACGGCCCTCCCGTCAGCACCCAGCACAAGATCACCAACAGAGTCACCCCGTTGGGTTGGGAAAACCACGGATCGGGCATGTTGCCCGGTCTGTGGGTTGATCACCTGGCCTGAAGCCTTC
>DATMCA010000626.1:0-3209 GCA_035559015.1 Umezawaea sp.
AACGCCGAGTACCGCACGATGCGCCCGAGCGACGTCGAGACCCTCCTCGTCAGCGGCGCGGTCGACTTCTCCACCCCTTCGCAGCTCGCCACGGAGGAGCTCCTGCCCTCGCTGTCCCGCGGCCAGCAGGTCGTCCTGCCCGGGCTGGGCCACACCAACGACTTCTGGGAACACCGGCCGGAGGCGAGCGAGCACCTGCTGACGACGTTCTACGACACCGGCGCGGTCGACGGCTCCAAGTTCGACCCGCGGCCGATCGACTTCGACGCCGTGCCGCTGAGCATGTCCACGATCGCCAGGCTCCTGGTCGGCGTCACCGTCGCCGTCACCCTGCTGGCCCTGCTCCTCCTCGGCGTGATGGCCCGCAAACGGCGGCAGCGCGGCGGTTGCAGCCCACGGGCGGGCCTCTGGCTCCGGGTCCTCACGGTGATCCCGCTGGGCCTCGGCGGGTGGTTCCTGGACGTCCTGGTGGTCTGGACGGTCAACCCGGACGACTTCATCGCCAGCACGACGGTCACCGCGCCGGGCGTGGCCCTGCTGATCGGCATCGGCGCCTACCTGGCGTGGGCGCCTCGCGACCTGCCGCGCCGGGCCCGGCGGATCAGCCTGGCCGCGGTCATCGGTGCCGCGTTCGTCGGCGCGGTGCTGGGTTCCGGCGCGGCGGCCGGGCTGGTGGCCCCGTTCACCGCCATCGTCGGAGCGGCCGCGGCGGCGAACCTGGCCCTGGTGGTACTGGGATCCCCGGCCCGGGTCCACAGTGGACCGAGTCCGGCCCCGTCGCCGGAACCGGTTGCCGCGGGCTGATCACGCGGGAAGGGGCGGCACCGGCCGGTGCCGCCCCCCGGTCAGCCCTCCCGGCCGGGCACGAAGTTGGCGTACTCCTCGACGCGGGTGATGAGGCCGGCGTCGAAGCGGAAGTACACGGCGGCGTGCACCTGGCCCCGCACCCCGTTCTTCGTGGCCACGTGCACCACGTGCTGCTGGAGGACCTCGTCCGGCCGGGCGAACTGGCGGACGACGTCGTAGCGCATCGACTCGATGGCATCGATCCGAGCCACCATCCCCGCGATGTTCTCCTCGATAGACTCCTCGCCCTTGCCGTCGTTGTGCCACACGGTGGCCGTCCCGGCGCACATCGCCCGCGCGTCCGCCCAGGCCCTGTTCTCCAGGTACCGCAGGTAGGTGACGGCCTTGTCCTTGAGGTCCACCTGCTCGACGGCGTCGTGGACGAGGGCCCGTTCCCCGGCTTCGACCCGCTGCGGCAGGTGGTTGCCGGGCGGCGGGAGGGGGCAGGTGAACACGGACGGCGCCAGGTGGTGGTGGGAGAGGGTCGCCCGGTTGAAGTCGACCTCCACCCGGCTGCCGGGGTCCAGCGGCGGCAGCCGGAGCCAGCGGCCGATCTCGGGCGTCCCGTCGCCGCTGGTCCCGTCGGTGAAGACCACCAGCCGTTGGCCGGGCACGTCCTCGATGACGGTCAGCACGTGCTCCACGCCGTCGATGGTCACGGCGAGGTCGACGGGCGCGGAGACGGCCTCCGTGCTGCGCGGTGAGGTCAGCCGTCCCACGTCGACGCGGCGGCCCTCGGGAACCGCGCGGTACTCGCCCTCGAAGACCAGGGACGCGTCGTACGGGTAGGCGTCGATCCCGCGGAGCCCGCTGCGGGTCACGGCCTCGTGGTCCATCACGATCAGGCCGTAGGCACCGTCCGATCCTCCGGCGACGCCGACTCGCCCGCCGGGGAACGCGAGCGGGCTGCCGGACGGCACCTCCACCGTCCCGTCCACCACGTGGCCGTCGACCTCCACCCCGTCCTCGGGGGCGGCCGTCACGGTCAGGGCGCCGGTCCCGGTGGTGCTCCACCGCCCCGGAACGCCGGGGACGGTGTGGACCTCCGGTCCGGCCACCCTGATCTTCGCGACGACCTTGGCCTTGCCGTTCGGCCCGGCGATCTCGTCCCACCGGCCTTCGCGCCACGCCTGGTGGTCGGGCGGGGCGAGGTGTTGCGCGTCCACGGGATTTCCTCTCGGTCTCGGGGGTCAGGCGCGGCGGGCGGCCCAGACGGTGCGCTCGGTGCGCACCGCCAGGTCCGCGCGGCGCAGGAGGCCGGCAGGGCCGTCGGTGTCGAGCAGCCGGTCGAGGGCTTCGAGGTCGGCGGCGCCCAGGGCCGCCTTGGCGCGCAGGAGTCGAAAGCTCCTGAGCGCGTACCGGCCGACGGCCTCGTTCGCCGAGCCCTCGACGTGCGCGGCGATCGTGCGCTCGCCCTCGACGGTGAACCCGGCGGCCGTCAGCTTGGGACCCCAGTCGGCGCCGCGGTGCGGCAGGTGCTGGGCGCCGTCGTGGCCGAGTGCGGCGTGGCAGCGGTCCTCCAGGCCGGGCCGCTCCTCGGGGGCGTCGGCGGGCAGGAAGCGCGGGAAGCCCGCCAGTTCGACGACGGCGAACAGACCGCCGGGCGCCAGCAGGTCGTGCACCGCGCGCAACGTGCGGTCCGGGTCGGCCACGTGGTGCATCGACGCCGACGCCCACACCAGGTCGGGCGTGCCGAGGTCGGGCCACTCCGCGTCGAGGTCGGCGGACACCGTGCGGACCCGGTCGGCCACCCCGAGCTCCTCGGCTCTCGCCCGCAGGCGGTGGAGGTGGTTCGCCGAGGAGTCGACGGCGGTCACCTCGGCATCGGGGAAGCGCGTGAGCAGGGCGAACGTTCCCGCGCCGGTGCCGCACCCCAGGTCGACGACGTGGCGCGGGGCCCGCTCGACGGGCAGCCAGGCGGTGATGGACGCGGTGTGCTCGGCGAGGACCTCCGCGTCGAGGTCGAGGATCTCCGCCTGGTCGTGGGTGTGCCCGTGGTCGTGGGCGGTGTGCGTGTGGGCCATGACGACGACGCTAGGACGGTCTTGCCGTCTTGGCATCATGGATCCCGGAAAACGCAAGAAGATGACCGGACCCGATGCCGATCACGCAACCGGGCCTCACGTGGTGTCGCGGTCTCCGTCGGCCTCGGCGCGCTGGTGGCCACGGCGGGCGTCGCGGTCGAAGATGCCCAGGATCTCGCACGGACCGCCCTCCGCGCCGAGTGCGTGCGGGAGCATCGTCGGGAACTCGGCGGCCTGGTTGGTCTCGACGCGGAAGCGCCGGTTGCCCAGCAGCAGGGTGGCGGTGCCGGACAGGACGACGAACCACTCGCGGCCGGGGTGCGCGCGCAGGCGGGCCGT
>DATMCA010000627.1:0-3639 GCA_035559015.1 Umezawaea sp.
CTCACCCGTTCGCCGCTCGTGTACCCCGAAGGGCCTTACCGCTCGACTTGCATGTGTTAAGCACGCCGCCAGCGTTCGTCCTGAGCCAGGATCAAACTCTCCAATAATGAATTGTTTGATCGCTCCGAACAATCACTGACATTACTGTCAGTTGTCCAGTTTGATCTCAAAGGAAACCCATTGACTGGGTTCATATAAGTTACTGGCTATTCGGCACGCTGTTGAGTTCTCAAAGAACACGCGCACACCATCTCGACCCGCGTCTTACCGCAGTGCAATCCGGGGCTTGTGCTTGAAGCTTAGCAAGCGATTTTTCTGACTGTCAAATCGACCTGCGAGGCATTCAGTTCTGAAGATTGTGGCCCCCGCTCCGGCCCGTTTCCGGTCCGTGTCGCGGTGACAAGGAGAAAGTTACACCCCCATGAACCGGGGTCCAAATCGGGGTGCCCCTACGTCCAAGGTCAACATAACCCCAGCTCGGAACCCCTGTCCGACCTCTCAGAGTGCCCTGAGAGCCCCCAGATCACGCACAACTGTGACCGGGACCACGAGAAATTTCTTTCACCGGCTCGCGACGGGCAGGTGCACGATCACCGCGAGCCCTCCACCGGGCACCGCCTCGGCGTGCACCCGGCCCTCGTGCGCGGTCACGGCCGCCCGCACGATCGACAGCCCCAGCCCGGTCCCCGTGCGCGCGGTCCGATCCGCGCCCCCTCGGCGGAACGGCTCGAACAGGCTCTCCACAAGGTCGGGCGCGATCGGCGGCCCGGACGACGACACCCGCAGCACGGACCACTGCGGCCCGCCCTCGGTGACCACGTCGATCCACCCGCCCACCACGTTGTGCCGCACGGCGTTCTCCAGCAGGTTCCCCGCGATCCGCTCCAGCAGCGCCGGGTCCCCCACGGTGTGCGCCGGACCGGTCCGGAAGCTCATCCGCAACTGCTTGGCCGCCGACTCCGCCCGCACCGCCCGCCACGCCGAGTCCACGACGGTCGCCAGGTCGACGTGCTCGTGCACCGCCAACCGCGTCCCCTCGGTGCGGGCCAGCAGCAGCAGCGCGCTCACCAGCTGCTCGGCGCGTTCGGTGGCCGACCGGACGACACCGGCCATCCGGCGCAGTTCCTCGTCGTCCGCGTCCGGGTCGGACAGCGTCACGTCCAGCTCGGTGCGGATGACCGACAGCGGCGTCCGCAGCTCGTGCGACGCGTTCGCCACGAACCGGCGCTGAGAGTCGAACGCCGCCTGCAACCGGTCGAGCATCCCGTCGAACGTGTCGGCCAGCTCGGCCACCTCGTCACGGGGCCCGGCCAGCCGCAGCCTCTCCCCCATCGACTCGGCCGACAACCTGCGCGCGGCCTCCGTCACGTCGTGCACGGGCTTGAGCACCCGCCCGGTGATCGCCCACGCCAGCACGGCCGCCGCGAGCACCACGAAGAAGAACGCGACGGCCCCGGACCGGACGACGTCGGCCCGCGCGTTAGCGCCCAGCACCTGGCTCAGCACGTCCGTGTCGACCTCGACGCCGTCCACCCGCACCGTGCTGCCCTCGGGGAACGCCGGCATCGAGTCGACGACCCGACCGACCAGCATCCACCCCAGCAGGAGCAGCAGGCAGCTCACGAACGCGACCAGCGCCGTCGCGAGCAGCGTGATGCGGAGCCGCAGCCCCGGACCGCGCCGCTGGGTGAAGTCAGTCCTCAGCGGAGCCGGTCCCAGCACTGGGGACCCGGTAGCCGGAGCCCACGACCGTGTCGATGATGCCGGGCTCACCGAGCTTCTTGCGCAACGTCATCACCGTCACCCGCACGGTCGTGGTGAACGGGTCCGCGTTCTCGTCCCACACGCGTTCCAGCAGCTCCTCGCTGCTGACCACGGAACCCTTGGCCGCGAGCAGCACCTCGAGCACGCCGAACTCCTTGCGGGTCAGCTCCACGAGCGCGCCCGCCCGCCGCACCGTCCGCCGGGCCGGGTCCAGCTCCACGTCCCGCGCGCTCAGCAGCGGAGGGGTCGCCGGGGTCGCCCGCCGGGCGAGCGCCCGAACCCGCGCCACCAGCTCCGGGAAGGCGAACGGCTTGGCCAGGTAGTCGTCCGCCCCCAGCGACAGCCCGGCGACGCGGTCGTCGATGCCGGCGCTCGCGGTGAGCATCATGACCCGCGTCAGGGCGCCGGAGCTGAGGATCTCCTTGCAGAGCTCGTCACCCGACATGCCGGGCAGGTCGCGGTCGAGGACGACCACGTCGTACCGCGTGATCGTCGACTTCTCGTGGCCCGACTCGCCGTCGTAGGCGACGTCCACGGCCATGCCTTCTCGCCGCAGGCCACGCGCGATCGCGTCGGCCAACGGCACTTCGTCCTCAACAACCAGGATCCGCACACCAACAACGCTACCGGGGTTGTTCGGGAAGCACCTTCGCGCGCTTCCACCGGGTCGCTCCGGCGTCGAACCGCCGGGACGCACGACGAGGCCCCGGTCATCCGAAGGGCGATGACCGGGGCCTCGTCAGCGAGATCACTTCTCCGCTGCGGCGTCCATTTCGGACGACGCGGGGGTCTCCACCATGCGGCCCGCGACCCACTCCGTGACCCGGCGGGCCACGCCCTGGGCGGTGAGGCCGAGCTGGGCGAGGACTTCCGGGCGTTCGGCGTGCTGGTGGAACTCCTGCGGCACGCCCAGGTCGCGCAGCGGCACCTCCACGTCGGCGTCGCGCAGCGCCGCGGCCAGGGTCCAGCCGAACCCGCCGTGGCGGCCGCCGTCCTCGACCGTGACGACGAGCTTGTGCTCGGCGGCCATCCCGACCAGTTCCGGCGGGACCGGGTGGATCCAGCGCGGGTCGACGACCGTGACGCCGATCCCCTGGTCCGCGAGGCGCTGGGCCGCGGCCACGCCCAGTTCGCCGAACGAGCCGACCGGGACGAGGAGCACGTCCGCGGTCTCGCCCTCGGCGGGCCTGCGCAGCACGTCGACCGTGCCCACGCGCTCCAGCGCCGGGAGGTCGGGGCCGACGGACGCCTTCGGGTAGCGGACCACCGACGGGGCGTCGCCGATCTCGACGGCCTCGCGCAGCTCCTCCCGCAGCGTCGCCGCGTCGCGCGGGGCGGCCACGTGGATGCCGGGGATGAGGCCGCAGATCGACATGTCCCACATGCCGTGGTGGCTCGCGCCGTCCGGGCCGGTGATGCCCGCGCGGTCCAGCACGACGGTGACGCCCTGCTTGTGCATGGCGACGTCCATCAGGAGCTGGTCGAACGCCCGGTTGAGGAACGTCGCGTAGACGGCGACCACGGGGTGCAGCCCGCCCATGGCGAGGCCCGCGGCGGAGGTCATGGCGTGCTGTTCGGCGATGCCGACGTCGAAGCAGCGGTCCGGGTAGGCGGTGGCGAACTTGTCCATGCCCACCGGGCCGCGCATGGCGGCGGTGATGGCCACGAGGTCCTCGCGTTCGCCGCCGAGCACGGCCAGCTCGTCCGCGAAGACGTGGGTCCAGGTGCGCTTGGACGGGCCGACGGCCTCACCGGTGATGGGGTCGATGACGCCGGTGGCGTGCATCTGGTCGGCCTGGTGGTTCTCGGCCGGGGCGAAGCCGTTGCCCTTGCGGGTGACGGCGTGGACGATCACCGGCCCGCCGAACGCCTTGG
>DATMCA010000628.1:0-2269 GCA_035559015.1 Umezawaea sp.
CCGTAGTGCGCGCCGGGCTGGCCGTGTTGCTTGCTGGTGGAAGTCCAGTCGGACCGACCCCAAGCGGGGTCCGTAGCCAATAGGCGGGGGTAATGCCTCGCCGGGCGCAGGAGAGTCGAAGGAGCAAGTGATCCAACGAGACGAATGCGCAGGACAGGGCGCCCACCGCGAGGTGGGGTCTGAAGGGTTTGCGGCGAAACGCCGGGCCGTAGCCGAGCTCACGGCGAACCGGTCGGCCAGATCCAGGCGATACCGAGCCTGCATTTACGGAGGCGAAGGAAGTACTTGGGGCGCCTGGACGCAACAAGGTGTTTGCGGGCGGCACGGCGGGAAAGCAACACGCGTTACCCCGGGAGGTCTCGCATGGTCCCGGCCCGACGGGGCTGGGTACCTGGGCGTATAAGCCGCAAGGCGAAGTCGCCGGGGAGGCCGTGCGAGAAGTCGGAGTGACCCACGGTACTCAGGAACCGGGGAAGAGCAAAAGCCCCGGGATCGTCCCCGTGTGGGGCGGCGGGGCGGTGACCCAAAAGGCGCCGTCCAGGGGGAAGGGGTCACGCTGGGCAGGGCGAGTCGGACGGGGGGTCGGGTGAGTAGCGAACGACGGACTGATGGCTGCTGCGGCAATGACCGAGGCGTCGTTCGTGAGGAGACCCGTGACGCCGGACCGATGAGCCCGGTAGAGAAGCGACCCATGTGGGCGCGGAAGGCGCACTCGCTGATCGGCCAGGTCTATGACCGGCGCAACCTGCGGCGAGCGTGGGAGCGCGTGAGGAAGAACAAGGGCGCTGGCGGCGTCGATGGGGTGACCATCGCCAGGTTCGAGGAGAACCTGGACCACTACCTCGACGTCCTGCAGCGGCAGCTCAAGGACGGTCGCTACCGGCCACGACCCGTCAGGCGGGTCGAGATCGACAAGCCCGGGACCACGAAGAAGCGCCCGTTGGGCATTCCCACCGTGATGGACAGGGTGTGCCAGCAGGCGCTGGTCCAGGTGCTTGAGCCGATCTTTGAGCCGACGTTCCGGGAGGCGAGCTTCGGCTACCGCCCGGGACGTTCGGCGCACATGGCGATGCGGCGGATCTGGCGGCAGCTGGGGCAGGCGGAGTGGATCGTGGACGCCGACATCTCGGACTTCTTTGGGACGCTCTCGCACGAGCTGCTAGTCGACCTGGTCGCCGACCGGGTGGCCGACGGCAAGGTGCTGAGCCTCGTTAGATCGATGCTCACGGCTGGAGCGCTGCGGGATGGCGTGTTCGAGAGCGCGGTCGCCGGGACGCCGCAGGGCGGGGTGGCTTCACCCCTGCTCAGCAACATCTACCTGACCGTCTTCGACGAGAGGATGGCCCAGGCGGGGTTTGCGCTGACGCGGTACGCCGACGATTGGCTGATCGTCTGCCGATCCCAAACGGAAGCCAAGCGGGCGCTGGCGAGCGCCCGCGCAGTGCTGGAAGGTGAGCTGGGACTCCGGCTTCACCCCGACAAGACGCGGATCGTCCACACCACCAGGGGCTTCGAGTTTCTGGGCTACAAGGTCGGGCGCGGGCGCGGGTTGCGGCACAAGGCTGGAGGTCCGAGCCTGTACGCGATCCCCACCGACCGCTCGATCAAGCGCTTCAAGGGCAAGGTGCGCACGGCGACCAACCGGCGCAACCCCAAGAACCTTGAAGGGGTGCTGGCCGAGCTCAACCCGATCATCCGCGGCTGGGGCAACTACTACCGGCGCGCGAAGGTGCGCCGGCTGTATCACCGTCTCAACCGCTGGATCGTGCTGCGCGTCTGGAACCACCAACACAAGCACTGGCGGAACGCCGGATGGCGTGATCTGCCGGAGCGGCGGCTCTACGGGGAGCTGGGCCTGGTCAACCTCCTGCAGCTGATTCCCAGCATGGAGAGCTACTACCGCCAGAAGGGCTATGCCCGGTGAGAGCCGCTTGCGGGAAAACTGCACGAGCGGTTCGGAAGGGCGGGCGGAGGCAGCGGCTCATCACCGCCACCTCCCCCGACCCGACACCGCTTGAGCCGACGGGACAACAGAACCCGCGGTGAGGGAAGGGCCGCTGCTTCGTTCATGCGTCACGCATAGGGAAGGGCCGGTGAGTGCCACTCGTGGCTAGGACCGCCAGGCAAGACAATGTCCGAGAACTACAGCGAACGCTCTACCGGGCGGCCAAGGCCGATCCCGGACGACGGTTCCACGCGCTTCAGGACAAGGTCTTCCGCAGAGACGTCTTGGAGCGGGCGTGGGGGCAGGTACGCGCCAACCGCGGCG
>DATMCA010000629.1:0-2202 GCA_035559015.1 Umezawaea sp.
CGATGTCGACATATCGGTCGGTGAATGTGTCGGTAAACCCGGACGGGAGGTTCGGCGCCCCGGCCACCGAACCCGGGCCGGTCGGACTGGACTCGCCAACCGGGGTGGTGCCGGGCCGCACCAGCCCGATGACCAGCAACGCGCCGATAGCGAAAGCGGCTGCTGTGCCGATGAGGGCGCGTCGCGGTAGCCTGCGCCCGATTTGGTGCAACGCCAGCGGTGAGTCGGGGTCTGTGGTGTTCATTGTGATCTCCTTGGGTTGTGTGCGTATTGCGCCTGTGTCCGGGGAGACAGGCTTGAGCCGCCGTGGCGTTCGGTTGCGGATCGAATCAGCGTCGGTTCGCGGACCGATCACCATGCGGGGCGGGGTTAATTGGTGTGAGCACACGCCGATACCGAAGATCGTTTAGCTCTCCAGCTGCCGGTTGGTTCACTTCTTGCCGACGTCGATGGGTATAGAATCCCCTGCCGCGGCCACGCCGGTCCGCCGACCGTGAGGATTTCGTGCAGAAGGTCGCAAGAGGGTCGGTTGCGTTGGGCGTGACTGATCTCTGCGCGATCGTATACTCCTGCAGTTGAGCGTCACCCGGTTCCGTGGCGTTCGAAGTTCCGTGGCGTTCGAAGACGAGTCCGGCCAATTCGTTTCTCTGCCGGACGCCATCCTCGTACGCCGCCCGCATGGGCGCCTGCCCTGAGTCCGGAGACATCGATGGACCACACGCTCCGATGCCCGGATGTCGCTTATATCTCCTTTACCGAGCCTCGACATTCCCGACGCTGCCACACGGACTATCTGTCGCGGTCAGGGGCCCAGGAATGCGTTCAGCGCGGCGAGGAGTTGGTCGGGGGCTTGTTCGGCGAGCCAGTGGCCGGTGTCGGGGATGACGAGGGTTTGTACGTTGTCGGCGGTGAGTTTCATGGTGTCGGCGGCCATGGCGCCGAGGCTTTGTGCTCCGCCCATGGCCAGGACGGGCATCTGTAGGCGGTGGGTCATCCGTTCTTGGTTTTGCGCGGTGGTGGCGGCGAAAGCGCGGTAGAGCTGGAAGCTGCCGTGCAGCGCTTCGGGGCTGGCGGCGAGGCCGTCGACGTAGTACTGGACGACCTGGTCGGGCAGTTTGTGGGTGCCGGCGGAGGCCTGGAACTCCGCGCCGAAGAAGATGTCCTCGCGTCCCCGGACGAGTTTCTCGTTGGTCTCTTTGAGTTGGTTGAACGGGATGTGCCAGAGTCGGTCGACGAGTTGGTCGGGCAGGATCAGCGGGTTCGGTGGTGTGATGCCCGGCAGTGGGGCCTCGCCGAGCGCGACGCGTGTTACGCGGTCGGGGTGGTCGGCGGCCAGTGCGTAGCCGATCAGCATGCCGGTGTCGACACCGACCACGGCGAACTGTTGGTGGCCCAGCGCGTCCATGAGCCCGGTCATGTCGTTGGCCAGGGTGCGGGTGTCGTAGCCGTTTTCCGGTTTGTCGGAGAGTCCGATGCCGCGCTGGTCGACGGCGATGACCTCGAAGTCCCGGGCGAGGGCGGGCATGACCTGGCGCCAGTAGTACCAGCTGCCCGGCCAGCCATGGATCAGCAGCAACGGCTGGCCGTGGCCGCCGACGACCGCGTGCAGGCGCACTCCTGCGCCGATGTCGACATATCGGTCGGTGAATGTGTCGGTAAACCCGGACGGGAGGTTCGGCGCTTGGGAGACGGAGCCGAGGCCCTGCGCGAGTGGCAGTTGGGTGGTGGATGATTTCATGACGATTTCCTCTCGTTAGCCTGCGGGCTTGACGTGTGGCGGTGGTGCGAAAGGTGCCGGCGGGATGGGCGAAACGTGACCTCGCTAGCCGAAGGAAAACGCGTAAACCTGGACGCCGGGGTCGAAGAAGACGATCTCGAAGGTTCGCTCGGTGACGGGGCCACACTGGCGGACAAGGTGGTAAAGCTGTGGCTGTCTGGCTCTGCCGTTGCCGAGGCCGTCCACATGAGTTCCGTGCGCAGCCCCCGGAGGCCGTCCGTCGAGGTGCACGCGAAATCGCACGGACGCACCTGGCGTTGCCGCTCCCATAACCAGGTGCAGGTCGCGGGCGTGGAAGCGGTAGGCGATTCGCCCCTCGGCCTGGTGAAGGACCGCGGACTGCACCCGCACCGTCCACTCGCCTAGCAGGGCCCAATGGTTGAGTGCCAACCGGGCGGGGGCGACATAAACGTGCGGTGTTTCCA
>DATMCA010000630.1:0-2420 GCA_035559015.1 Umezawaea sp.
CGGCACCCCACCGATCAGCCTGGAATGCACCGGCGGCAGACGAATCACCCCTTTCCACCACGCCGCCTGGCTCATCGCCAAAGGCCTCCCGTGGCTCTGGCGCCGCAGCCGCGACCTCCTCCCCATGGTGGTGCGGATCATGCTCAAAGATCCCGGACTTGACCGATCCGATCGGACAGCCCACCGCGACGGGGCTACTCTCGGAGACGGTTGAGCAGACAGCCACGGACACGGACGCAACTCTCGACCGGTCGGGGAAACGCTGGTGGAATACCCGGAATTCGCAGTGGACGAACGTAGGCAGGCGGGCTGTGCCGTCGTGGTGGTACGCGGCGACGTCGACTCCGACACCGCCCCCGACGTGTGGGTAGTCGCCCGCCAGGCCATGGACAGCAAGCCCGTGTCCCTGGTCGTCGACTGCACCGGTGTCACGTTCTTCGGCTCCACCGGCATCAGCCTCCTCCTGGAACTCCGCGGCCTGTGCCGCGAGCACGGCCTCCCGTTCCGCCTGGTCGCCGACACCCGAACGGTCCTGCGACCCCTGGAGGTCACCGACCTCCTGCGTGAGTTCGTGATCCTCCGCGACGTGGCCGAAGCCTGCTAGCACTCCCTAGGAGTGCTGCTCCATCACCAGGATCGCGCCGTTGGGCTCCCCGGCACTGGACCGCAGCGAACTGCACACGATCCGGACGTGCACGTCCCGGCCCCGCCGGTTGACCGCGTCCACCTTCACCTCGGTCGTGAACGACCCGTCGGCGAGCGCCTGCCGCACGATCGGCCGCAGTTCCGGCAGCGGCAGACCGATGTCGAGGTTCAACAGGTGCATGCCCTCGGCCTCGTCGCGCCGCACGCCCCACAACTCCTCGGCCCCGCGATTCCACGCCAGCACGCGCATCTCCAGGTCCAGCACGATCACGCCCGCGCGCAGCGACGTGAGGATCGACTGGAGGAAACCGTTGACCTGGTCCAGTTCCCCGCTGCGGTCGCGCAGGGTGTCGTTCATGGTCTGGAGCTCGTCGTTGGTCGACTGGAGCTCCTCGTTCATCGTCTCCAGTTCCTCGTTCGTGGACTGGAGTTCCTCGTTGGTCGTCTCCAGTTCCTCCACAGTGGACTGGAGTTCCTCGTTGGTGGTCTCCAACTCCTCGTTGGTCGACTGGAGTTCCTCGTACGCCGCTTCGAGCTGGTGGTTCGCCTGCTCCAGCTCCTCCAGCAACCGCCGCGCGGCGCTGACGTCGTGGAAGACGATGGAGACGCCGAGGATCCCGTTGCCGGAGTCCACGAGCGGGCTGACGTGCACCTCGAACCACATCGTCTCGCCAGGGCCGCGGGCCCACTCGACGTCCTTGACGCGCAGCGTCCGCCGTTCCAGCCGGGCCTGGTCGACGTAGCCGCGCAGCTCGACCGGCCGGTAGGACAGGTCGAGGTCGCGCAACGGCCTGCCGACGTCCTTGGCCGACAGCCCGAACGTCGCCTCGGCCTGGTGGTTGACCAGGGCCACCACGTCGTCGCTCGTCACGACGACCTGCGCGACCGGGCTCGCGGAGAAACCCAGTTCGCGCAACTGGTCCAGCCCGCCGATGTCGATCCTCCGGTCCTGCACGAACGCGTGCGTGACGAAGTGCGACGCCCCGTTGCCGGTCGAGGCCCGGCGGAAGATCCGCCGCTTCAGGTCGACGGCGTCGAAGATGCGGGTGTGGCTGAGCAGCATCTCGGCCTTGCCGAGGAACAGCACCCCGCGCGGCACGAGCGCGAAGTGGAAGCGCCCCAGGATCTTCGCCTGCGTCTCCTGGGTGAAGTACATCAGCGTGTTGCGGCAGATCAGCATGTCGATGCGCGAGATCGGCGCGTCCTGCACCAGGTCGTTGCGGCCGAAGATGACCGTGCGCCGCAGGTCCTTGCGGAACGAGAACCGCCCGTCGTGCGCCTCGAAGTACTTCCCCAACAGCTCTGGCTCCAGGCCCTCCAGCTCGCGGGCCGTGTAGCTGGCCTGCCGCGCCTGGGCGAGCGCCTCGTCGTCGACGTCCGTCGCGTAGATCTTCACCCGCCGCCGGTACTCGTCCGGCCCCAGCACCTCGACCAGCGCGATGGCGATGCTGTACGCCTCCTCGCCGGACGCGCACCCCGCGCTCCAGACGCGGATCGGTTCCTCCGGACCGCGGTCGGCCAGCAGCGACGGGATGACCTCGCCCCGCAGGTACTCCCACGCCTCGGGGTCGCGGAAGAAGCCCGTGACGTTGATGAGGATCGTGTTGAACAGCGCGTTGAACTCCTCGGGGTTCAACTGGAGGTAGTCGATGTAGTCCGCGTGGCCGGTGATCGACACCTGGTTCATCCGGTGCGCGACGCGCCGCATCAGACTCGTGCGCTTGTACCCGGTGAAGTCGAAACCCCTCGACTCCTTGAGGTACGCGAGCACCTCT
>DATMCA010000631.1:0-2129 GCA_035559015.1 Umezawaea sp.
GGAAGACGAAGAAGAACCTGCGGGGTTCCAGAATGCTGTACATGCCGCTGACCAGCAGCGATTGATGCTCGCCAGCTCTCCGACATGATCTTCACCGTGTCGCCGCGGCAGCCGTACGTGATCGTCCAAACCTCCGGCCCGGGCGCGGCCAGCGGGCCCACATGCTTCGAAGCTGTGGAGGCGCCGGAACCGCCTATGGTCACGGCATGCTGCCTGAGCCCAAGCGTTCGCGTCCAGACTTTCGGACGCTGTTGGAGGGCGTGGAGGCCGCCGCACCGACCGAGGCCATCGAGGTCGTCACCCACGAACTCGCCGCGATCATGGGGGCCCGCGCGGTCAGCTTCCTGATCGCCGATTTCAGCGGCAATGCCGTCGTCCGGTTCGGCCGGGCGGAGCCGGGCTCGGACACGGCAAGCCCGGAGGGCGGCCGGGACCTCGAGACCCTGCAACTCTCGGACACGGTGTACGAGCAGGTGCTGCGAACCCAGAAGGTCGACGTCCAGGAGATCGACGGCGGCACCCAGCTGACGGTGCCGGTGACCGATCGTGGGGACGCCATCGGTGTGCTTGAGCTGATCCTCACCCAACGCCCCGATGACCAGACCGTCGCTGATGTAGCGGCAGCCGCGCACGCGCTGGCCTATGTCGTCGTTGCGAACCGCCGGCACACCGACCTGTTCGAGTGGGGTCAGCGAACCGCCCCGTTCTCGTTGGCCGCGGAGATCCAGCGGCGCCTGCTGCCGGCTTCGTTCACCTGCGAGGCGGGACAGTTCACCATCGCCGGCTGGCTGGAACCGGCCAACTCCGTCGGGGGTGACACGTTCGACTACAACCTCGACCAGGACGCGCTGCACGTTTCGATCACCGATGCCGCCGGGCACGACGTCGCGGCCGCCCTCCTCGCAACGCTGTTGGTGGGCAGTTTGCGAAACGGACGCCGGCGGGGGCTGGACCTCGCGGAGCAGGCCATGAACGCCAATGAAGCGGTGGTCACCAACACGACGCACGGACAATTCGTCACCGGCCAGCTCATGCGCATCGATCTGAACAGCGGTTCGGCGATCATCGTCAACGCCGGGCATCCGTTGCCGCTACGACTGCGCCACGGACACGTCGAGGAGATCAAGCTGGACATCGACCTTCCGTTCGGCATCCGGTCGGGCAATCACTTCCGGGTGCAACAGTTCCCCATGGCACCCGGTGATCGCATCGTCTTCGTCACCGACGGCATGTTCGAACGCAACGCGGCCGATCTGGACATGCCCGACACGCTCGGCCTTACCAGTGACCTGCACCCCCGCGAGGCCGTTCACGCCCTCGGCGCGGCAGTCATGCGCACCACGAGAGGCAATCTCCGAGACGACGCCACGGTCCTGTGTCTCGACTGGTACGGCGGCCCGCCCCGCCGGCGCAGGAGCACCGGAGGTGCAAGCCAGCACCGAGCATCGTCATAAGCCGATCCACCGGTGCGAGATCGGCCTCCGAGATCGGCTCCAGGCCCAGCCGAACACCTTCCGTGCGCGCCTCCGCGCAACGGGTGTCCCGAGCGATCGCATCGCTTGAGGCAGCGTTTGATCTCGCGGATGGTTTGCCTTCGGCGGTGCGGCGGCCGATGTAGGCCTGGGTAGCGGGGCAGTCGCGCATTCTGACCGTGGCGATGGTGTGGATGGCGCGGTTGAGGGCGCGATCGCCGCCGCGGTTGAGGCGGTGGCCCGCGGTGTGTCCGCTGCTGGCCGGTATTGGGCAGGTGCCAGCGAGGGAGGCGAACGCGGCGTCGTTGCGGCAGCGGCCGGGGTGGGAGAACGCCGACGTGCCGACGCCGCCGATCCGGGGACACGGCCCCCAGGGCGCTAGGAGCTGATCGGCTGCCAGACCCGCTGGCGATGCTGGCAGTGTCGACGACGCGGTGAGCATGCCGCCCCCGCTCGCCGCTTGAGTACGGCGTATAGCGCTTCGACCGGCGCGCGGCGGCGGGGATTGACACGCCGAGACCTGCCCACGAGGACACATGCACAGAGGGTTCCCGCGCTGCGTCTCACAGCCACCTCCTGATTGATATCTCAAGCAACCGGGATCCTCTGGCATGAGCACAACGACGCCCCGACCCGGAAGTGTCACCGGCGCCAGCC
>DATMCA010000632.1:0-5893 GCA_035559015.1 Umezawaea sp.
CCGATCGCCCTGCGGCTCAGGGGGGAGCTGGACGTCGACGCCCTGCGGGCGGCCGTCGGGGACGTCGTCGAACGGCACGAGCCGCTGCGGACGGTGATCCGCGTCCGCGACGGCGTGCCCGGCCAGCACGTCCTGCCGACCGCCGGGGTCGACCTCGACTTCGCTGAACTGAGCTGCGCCGAGGCCGACCTGGACCGGGTGGTCCAGGAGGCGTCCCGGCGACCGTTCGACCTGACCGCGCGCCCACCGCTGCGGGTCCTGCTGATCGGCCTCGGGGTGCACGACCACGTGCTGCTGCTGGTGCTGCACCACATCGCGGGCGACGGCTGGTCGATGCGCCCGCTGATGGCCGACCTCGCCGACGCCTACGGGTGCCGTGCCGACGGCCGGACGCCCGACCGGGCCCCGCTCCCGGTCCAGTACGCGGACTACAGCCTGTGGCAGCGGGACTTCCTGGGCACCGACGACGACCCGGACAGTCCACTCGCGACACAGATCGCGCACTGGCGCACCGCGCTGGCGGGGTTGCCGGAGGAAGCCACGCTGCCCACCGACCGGCCGCGCACCGCCCGGCCCACCCACCGCGGCGACCTCGTGCCGATCGCGGTCGACCCGGCCGTGCACCACCGGCTCGTGGCACTCGCGAGGGCCACCCAGTCCACCGTGTTCATGGTGCTGCGGGCCGCGTTCGCCGCGCTGCTGTCCCGGCTGGGGGCGGGGGAGGACGTCCCGATCGGCACCCCGGTCGCGGGCCGCGCCGACGAGGCGCTGGACGACCTGGTCGGGTTCTTCGTCAACACGCTGGTGCTGCGCACCGACCTGTCCGGCGACCCGACGTTCCGCGAGCTGCTGGCACGGGTCCGCGAGCACGACCTCGCGGCCCACGACCACCAGGACCTGCCGTTCGAACGGCTGGTGGAGGCGCTCAACCCGGCCCGCGGCACGAGCAGGCACCCGCTGTTCCAGGTGATGGTGGTGGTGCAGAACAACTCCGAGGGCGGCCCGGAGCTCCCCGGCCTGGAGGTCGAGGAGCTGCCCGCGGACACCGGGGCGGCCAAGTTCGACCTGACGCTCGGCGTCCGCGAGCGCTTCGACGCCGATGGCGCGCCCGCGGGTCTGACCGGTGAGCTGGAGTACGCCACCGACCTCTACGACTGCCCGACGATCGAGGCGGCGGTGACCCGCCTGGTGCGGCTGCTGACCTCGGTCACCACCGACCCCGACCGGCCGCTGTCCACGGTGGAGGTCCTGTCGGCCGACGAACTCCGGACCGTCACGCGGCGGTGGAACGACACCGGCACCAGCCCGCACCCCGACGCCACGCTGCACGGGCTGATCGCGGCCGGAGCGTCGGACGCCGTGGCGGTCGTGGACGACCGGGGCTCGCTCACCTTCGGCGAGCTGGGTGTCCGCGCGAACCGGCTGGCCGCGCACCTGGTGGACCGGGGCGTGGCGGTGGGCGACACCGTCGCGGTGTGCCTGCCCCGCGGCACGGCGCTCGCCGTGGCCGTCCTCGCCGTGCTCAAGGCGGGAGCGGCGTACGTGCTGCTCGACCCGGACCACCCGGCCGAGAGGCTGCGCGCGCTGGTCGCGCACGCCGCCCCCGCGCTGACCGTGGTCGAGGCGTCCCGCGCGTTCACCTCCCGCACGGTCGACCTGGTGGTCGAGGCCACCGCCATCGCGGCCCGGCCGTCCGACGACGTCGTCCGCGACGTCCCGGCGGACAGCCCGGCGTGCGTCATGTTCACCTCGGGCTCGACCGGCGAGCCCAAGGGCGTCGTGGTGTCCCACCGGGCACTCGTGACGACCCTGACCGGTCAGCGGTACGCGGCGTTCGACCGGGACGCCGTGTGGCTCCAGTGCTCCCCGGTGTCGTGGGACGCGTTCGCGCTGGAGCTGTTCGGACCGCTGCTGTCGGGCGCTACCTGCGTCCTCCAGCCCGGCCAGACCCCGGAACCCGCGCACATCGCCAGGCTGATCGCCCGGCACCGGGTGACGGTCCTGCACGTGTCGGCCAGCCTGCTCAACTTCCTGGTCGACGAGGCGCCCGAGGTGTTCGCGGGCGTCCACGAGGTGATGACCGGCGGCGAACCCGCCTCCATCCCGCACGTCCGCGCCCTGCTCGACCGGTACCCCGGCCTGCGGGTCGTCAACGGCTACTCGCCGTTGGAGAACACCATCTTCACCCTGTGCCACCCGGTCGTACGCGCCGACCTCGACCGGGTCAGCGTGCCGGTCGGCCGCCCGGTGGCGGGCAAGCGGGTGTTCGTGCTCGACGCGCACCTGCGACCCGTCCCACCGGGCACACCCGGTGAGCTGTACATGGCCGGTGACGGCCTGGCCCACGGTTACCTCGGCAGGGCCGGGGCGAGCGCGGAGCGCTTCGTGGCCAACCCGTTCGGGGCTCCGGGGGAGCGGATGTACCGCACCGGCGACCTGGTCCGGCAGGACCGCGACGGCGTGGTGCTCTTCCTCGGCCGGGCCGACGCCCAGGTCAAGATCCGCGGGTTCCGGGTCGAGCCCAGCGAGGTGCGCGCCGTGCTCGCCCGGCACCCGGGGGTGCGGCAGGTCGAGGTCGTGGTCCGCGAGGACCGGCCCGGCGACCAGCGGCTGGTCGCCTACGTGGTCGGCGGGGCCGACGGACTCCGGGCGTTCGCCGCCCGGCACCTGCCCGACCACCTGGTCCCGTCCGCGGTCGTCGCACTGGAAGCACTGCCCCGCACGCCCAACGGCAAGCTGGACCGCTCGGCACTGCCCGTCCCCGACGCCCGGCCGATGGCCGGACGCGCGCCGCGCACCCCGCACGAGGAACTGCTCTGCGGCCTGTTCGCCGAACTGCTCGGCCTGCCCGAGGTCACGGTCGACGACGACTTCTTCGACCTCGGCGGCCACTCGATCCTGGTGATGCGCCTGGTGAGCCGCGTGCGCTCGGTCTTCGGCGCCGAACTCGGCGTCCGCACCGTGTTCGACCACCCCACGGTCGCGGACCTGGCGGCACACCTGCCCGCCACCCGCGACACCGCTCCCCGGCCCGTCCTACGGGCCCGTCCGAGGCCGAAGGAGACGCTGTGATCCCCCTGTCGTTCGCCCAGCGGCGGTTGTGGTTCCTCGACCGGCACGAGGGAACCGGGTCCGCCTACAACGTCTCCGTCGCGCTGCGCCTGCACGGCGTGCTGGACACCGACGCGCTCGAACTCTCGCTCACCGACGTCGTCGGCAGGCACGAGGCGCTGCGCACCACGTTCCCCAGCCACGACGGGGAACCCTTCCAGCGGATCGCCGACGACGCCAAGGTCGTCCTCGCCGTGCTCGACCACGGCGACCCCGAAGCGGTCCTGCTGCGGGCCGCGCGGGAGACGTTCGACCTCTCCGCCGACCCCCCGTTCCGCGCGCACCTGCTCGTAGGGGGACCGCTGGAGCACGTGCTCCTGCTGGTGACGCACCACATCGTCAGCGACGGCTGGTCGCTGGGCCCGCTGCTGCGCGACCTCACCACGGCCTACACCGCCCGGCTGGCGGGCCGGGCACCCGACTGGGAGGACCTGCCGGTCCAGTACGCCGACTACGCGCTGTGGCAACGGGAACTGCTCGGGGAGGACGACGATCCGGGCAGCCTGGTCAGCGCCCAGCTCGCCTACTGGCGCACGGCGTTGGCCGGGTTGCCGGAGGAGGTCCCGCTGCCCGTCGACCGCCCCCGCGACGCCGACACGGGCTCGGCCGGGGACGTGGTGTCGGCGGTGCTCGACCCGGTGACCGCGCGGGAGCTGACCGCGCTGGCCCGCGGGTCGGGGGCGACGCTGTTCATGGTCGCGCAGGCCGCGTTCGCGGTGCTGCTGGCCCGGACCGGGTCGGGCGAGGACGTCCCGATGGGCACGGTGGTCACCGGCCGCCCGGACGAGGCACTGGAGGACCTGGTCGGGTTCTTCGTCAACACCCTCGTGCTGCGCGCCGACCTGTCCGGCGACCCCTCGTTCCGCGAGCTGCTGGTCCGGGTGCGGGACACCTCCCTGGACGCCTACGGCCACCAGGACGTCCCGTTCGACCGGGTGGTGGAGGAGCTGAACCCGGTGCGCGCGCCGGGCAGGCACCCGCTGTTCCAGGTGGTGGTGCTGGCCGACACCGACGGCGGAGCCGAGACCCTCGCCCTGCCCGGTTTGACCGGCGAGGTGGAGCCGATCGGCGCGGGGGAGGCGAAGTTCGACCTCACGCTGACCCTGTACGAGAGCGCGGACGGCATGCGGTGCGACCTGGAGTACCTGACCGGGCTGTTCGACCAGGGCACCGTGGAGTCCCTGCTCGGTCGCCTGCTCCGGCTGCTGGACCAGGCGGCGGCCGACCCGGACCGGCCGGTGTGGGACCTGGACGTCCTGTCGGCCGGGGAACGGGAGGACGTGCTCCGCTCCACGGCGTCCCCCGCGCCCGAGGCCACCGTGCACGACCTCGTCGCACGGCGCGCCGCGCTCACCCCGGACGCCGTCGCCCTGATCGGGGACGGCGAGGGGATCTCGTACGCGCGGCTGGACGCCGACGCCGACGGGCTCGCGGGATTCCTGGTGGCGCAAGGGGTTCGACGCGGTGACGTGGTCGGTGTCCACATCGGACGCGGCGTCGGGATGGTCACGGCGCTGCTCGCGGTCCTCAAGGCGGGAGCGGCCTACCTGGTGCTGGACGTCGACTTCCCGCCCGCTCGGCTGGAGGCGATGCTGGCCGCGGTCCCGACCCGGCTGGTCCTCACCGACAGGGGACACCCCTCGGGGACATCGCTCGCAGACTGCGTGCCGATGCCGTTCACCGCACCGGAAACCGGTCCCGACGACCTCGCGTGCGTCATGTTCACCTCGGGCTCGACGGGTGCCGCCAAGGCGATCGGGGCGCCGCACCGGGCGCTGGTGGGCACGCTCGTCGGTCAGCGCTACGCCGGGTTCGGCCCCGGCGAGGTGTGGCTCCAGTGCGCCCCGGTGTCGTGGGACGCGTTCGCCACCCAGCTGTTCGGCCCGCTGATGGCGGGCGGGACCTCCGTGCTGCACCCCGGTCAACGGCCCGAGCCCGCGGTGATCGCCCGGCTGGTGGTGGAGCACGGCGTGACGGTGCTGGACGCGTCCGCCAGCCTGTTCAACCACCTGTGGGACGTCCACCCGGCGATCTTCGCCGGGGTGCGCCGGGCGCTCACCGGCGGCGAGTCCGCGTCGGCGGGCCACGTCCGGGCGGTGCTGGACGCCGTGCCCGGCATCGGTGTGGTCAACGGCTACGGACCCGCCGAGAGCATGGGCTTCACCACGTCCTTCACCGTCCCGCCCGGCTGGGACGGCGCCGTGGTGCCCATCGGCGAACCGCTGGCGGGCAAGCGCGCGGTGGTGCTCGACCACCGGCTCGTGCCCGTGCCGCCCGGCGTCGTCGGCGAGCTGTACGTCGCCGGGACCGGGCTGGCCCACGGCTACATCGGCCGCGCCGCCGCGACGGCCGAGCGGTTCGTCGCCGATCCCCACGGCGCGCCGGGGGAGCGGGTGTACCGCACCGGGGACCTGGTCCGGCGGACCGCTGACGGCACGCTGGTCTACGTCGGCCGGGCCGACGACCAGGTCAAGATCCGCGGGTTCCGGGTGGAGCCCGCCGAGGTCGAGGCGGTGCTGGCCCGGCACCCCGCCGTGACGGCCGCCGCCGTGGTGCCCCGCGAGGACGGACCGGGCGGCAAGCGGCTCGTCGGGTACGTCGTCGGCACGGCCACCGGGCGCGAGGTGCTCGACTTCGCCGCCGGTCACCTGCCCGAACACCTGCGGCCGAGCGCGGTCGTCGTGCTGGACGCGTTCCCGTTGACCCCCAACGGGAAGCTGGACCGCCGTGCCCTGCCGGCTCCCGACCGGGCCGTCGGCGGCGGTGCCGCGCCGCGCACACC
>DATMCA010000633.1:0-6501 GCA_035559015.1 Umezawaea sp.
CGTCCTCGGTGCCGAAGCACTCCGGCACCCACTCGGCCAGCTGTTCGGGGGTGCCGGACGCGAAGATGCCCGCCGCGGCGAGGCCGGTGCCCATGAGGGACAGGGCGATGCCCGCGTCACCCCAGAACAGCTCCTCGGTGGCGATGGGCAGCGACAGGCCGATCGGGTCGGCGAACCACGTGGCCAGCGCCTCGAACCCGTAGAGGCCGATCTTGGCCGCTTCCTGGATGACGGGCCACGGGGTTTCCTCGCGCTCGTCCCACTCGGACGCGGCGGGGCGCAGGACGTCCTTGGCGAAACCGTGCACCCAGTCGCGCAGGTCGGTCTGGTCCTCGTTCAGCTCCAGCGAGAAGCCACCCATCGAACTTTTCTCCTCAGGCCTTCGGAATGTTGAACAGGCTCATGAACCCGGCGGCGAAGCCCAAGTCCCCCTTGACCTTGAGCTTGCCAGTCATGAACAGCACCGGGGCGGACGCGTTGCCGGTCGCCAGCTTGAGGAACTCGACGGGGCTCAACGTCACGCTCGCGCGACCTTCCCGCGTCTCGCCCTTGTTGATCGAGCACTTCGCGTCCTCGATCACGGTCTCGTACGTGTCGAGCCCGCTCTCGCCGAAGCCGCCGGTGAGGTGGAAGTGGACGACGGCCCTGGTGGCGCCCGCGCGTTCGGTGCGGAAGTGCGCCTCCATGCGCCGGAACACCTCGTCGAGCACGCGTTCGCGCACGCCGGGCCTGCCGGTGACGGCTTCGATCTGGTCCTTGGACGCGCGCGAGATGATGCGCGCGAAGTTCTGCGGGTCCAGCTTCGCCAGGTCGAGGTTGGCGTCGCCGAGGGCTCCCAGGAGGTCGGCGAACTCGTCCTTGCCCAGCTTCTTCGGATCGATGCCGCGGGCGATCGCGTCGATGTCGACGTCGTTCAACGCGGGATCGGCGGGGTCGATCTGCTTGAGTGTGCTGATCAGCTCGGACGGGCTGAGCTTCGCGATCGCCTCGGTGGTGAGGTCGATGGTCATGGACGCCTCCTGTACCTACTCATCAGTAAATCTACTGGCGAGTAGGTACGTCCGCAAGCCGGCCGAGTAATCTTGTCCCAGCCTTCAGGGGGTGCGATGCACGCAGACCAACCGGTCCGTACCGGTCGAGCCAAACGATTGCCGCGCGCGGTGCGTGAACGCCAGATCATGGACGCCGCCGTGGACGTCTTCTCGCGCCTGGGGTTCCACGCGGCCTCGATGGACGAGATCTCCGAGGTGGCGGGCATTTCCAAGCCGATGTTGTACGCCTACCTGGGCTCCAAGGAGGAGCTGTTCGCGACCTGCATCCGTCGCGAGGCGACCGTCATGATGGAGGCGATCGCGGGCGGCATCGAGCCCGATCAACCGCCGGACGTCCAGCTGTGGAGCGGACTTCGGGCGTTCTTCGGCTTCGTCGGCGAGAACCGCGCGAGCTGGCAGGTCCTGCACCGCCAGGCCAGTTCGCAGGGCGGCCCGTTCGCCGCCGAACTGGCCGAGATGCGCGGCCGTGCGGTCAGCCTGGTCGCCGCGCTGCTCGTGCACAGCTCCCAGGCCGAGGGCGTGCCCAGCACGTCGGCCCAGGAGGCGGAAAGCCTGGCGGCGGCGCTGGTCGGCGCCGGTGAGTCCTTGGCGGACTGGTGGCTGGACCACCCGGACGAGGCGGCGGGCATGGTCGCGGCCAGGCTGATGAACCTCGTCTGGATGGGCTTCGGCGACCTGGTCCAGGGCAACATCTGGCACCCGCCGTCCCGTCGCTAGTGGACGGTCGGGAGTAGCGCGAACGACTCGCGCAGGACGTCCGTGAGGGGGCGGTCTCCTGGGCCGTCCGCCCACAGGTCGAACGCCACCCGGAAGACCGCGACCCCCACCTCGGCCGCGAGGCTCGCCGCGGGCTCGTCGGCGCCGCGCCGGCGCAGCCCGTCGGCGAGCGCGCGCGACCACGCGGCGAGCTTGGCGAGTTCCCGTTCGTGCAGTTCGGTGTTCGCGACGATGATCTGGTGCCGCCGCCGCGAGTGGCCGTGGTCGTCGCCGATCAGCGCGGCCACGCCGTCGAGCGCGAGCGCGACGGCCTCCATCGGCGTCGCTGAGGCGGGGACGGCGTCGAGTGCCGCCACCAGTCGGACGCCCACGGCGTCGGTCCCGGCGAACAGGACCTCGCGCTTGTCGACGAAGTGCCGGAAGAACGTCCGCGAGGTGACCCCCGCGCGTTCGGCGATCTCGGCGACGGTGGTCTGGTCGTAGCCGCGCTCGACGTAGAGCTCCATCGCGGCCTGCCCCAGCCGGCCGCGCGCGCCCGGCTGCCATCGTCCCATGTCGGAAGTGTAGCGATGGCACAATGTGACATCGACGTGCTAGCGTGATGGCACAATATGACATCGCCTCGCGGCCCCCTGGGCCGCCAGCACTCTTGGAGATCTCATGCGCGTCTTCGTCACCGGTGCTTCCGGGTGGATCGGCTCGGCGGTCGTGTCGGAACTGCTCGTCGCCGGGCACGAGGTCCTCGGCCTGGCCCGGTCCGACGGCTCCGCGGACAAGGTCGCCGCCCTCGGAGCACGGGTGCACCGCGGCTCGCTCGACGACGTCGAGTCGCTGCGCGCCGGGGCCGAGCAGGCCGACGGCGTCGTCCACCTCGGCTACCACCACGACTTCTCCCAGATGGAACTGGCCGCGCAGATCGACCGGCGCGCCATCGAGGCGTTCGGCGACGTGCTGGCCGAGACCGGCGGTCCCCTCGCCATCGCCTCCGGAGTGGTCGGCCTCGGTGGCGGCGGTCGCGTCGCGACCGAACTGGACAGTCCCGACGCCTCCCTGCACCCGCGCGTCGCGAACGCGGCGGCGGCGTTGGCGCTGGCCGACCGGGGTGTGCGGTCCATGGCGGTGCGGTTCGCCCCGACCGTCCACGGCCCCGGCGACCACGGCTTCGTGGCGACGCTCACCGACCTCGCGCGGCGCACCGGTTTCGCGGGCTACGTCGAGGACGGCGCGAGCCGCTGGCCCGCGGTGAACCGGCTCGACGCCGCCGTTCTCGTCCGGCTCGGGATCGAGTCGGCGCCGGCTGGGTCCGTGCTGCACGCCGTCGACGAGGAGGGCATCCCGACCCGCGAGATCGCCGAGGCCATCGGCCGTTCGGCGGGCGTTCCGACGCGGTCGGTGCCCACGGCCCAGGTGGGCGAGCACTTCGGCTGGATCGGCAGGTTCTTCAGCATGGACTCCGCCGTGTCGAGCGACCTGACCCGCGGCCTGCTCGGGTGGAAGCCGGTGCAGCCGGGCCTGCTCGCCGTGATCGACGCCGGGGGCTACGCGGACGTCGTCCCGCACGCGCAGGCCGGCTGACGTCAGGCGTGCAGCGTGCCGCTGAGGTGCGGCTTTCCGCTCCTCGGGTGGTGCAGGGCGAAGTGCTCGCCGTCGGGTGACGCGGAGAAGTCCACGGTCGCCGGGAGCAGGACGGGTGCCTTGAACCGGACGTCGACGGTGTAGGCGTCCGGCAGCCGTCCCTCGAACGCCGCCAGGCACCGCGCCTTGGTCCACATGCCGTGCGCGATGGCTCGGGGGAAGCCGAAAGCCTTGGCGGCCAACGGGTGCAGGTGGATCGGGTTGCGGTCGCCGGACACCTTCGCGTAGCGCCTGCCGATGTCGGCGGGCACCCGCCACACCGCCGTCGCCGCCGGGGGGTCGGCGGGCGAGCCGGAGCCGGATCCGTTGTCGCGCTTGAGGTACGTCGACGTGTCCGTCCACACGGTCTCGCCCGCCACGGCGGCGCTCGTGACCACGTCGAACTGCCGTCCGCGTTCGTGCGGCCGCAGGTTCTCGGTGTGGACGCGCAGCGACAGCGGTTCGGCGACCGCCAGCGGCCGGACCTGCGTGATCCGGTTGCCGATGTGCACCAGACCGGGCAGCGCGAACGGGAACGCGCGCTCGGTCATCAGCTCCAACTGGAGCGGGAACCCGAGCACGTGCGGGTACGTGACCGGCACGCTCGCGCCGACGCGGAAACCGCACACCTCGTTGTACGCGGCCAGGTGCGCCCGGTCGACCACGACGTCGGCGGACCGGGTCGACGACGGCAGCGCGTCACCGCCGTGCAGGAACCCGGTCAGCCCGGCCTTCGCGTAGAGCAGCACGAGTTTCGCCATCACGCCCCCAGCAGCATCTGCCCGCACACGCGGACCACGTTGCCGTTGACGCCGGTCGACGCCGGGTGCGCGTACCAGGCGATCGTCTCGGCGACGTCCACCGGCAGCCCGCCCTGCGACAGGCTGTTCAACCGCCGGCCGACCTCCCGCGTCACCAGCGGCACGCCGGCGGTCATCCTGGTCTCGATGAACCCCGGCGCGACGGCGTTGACGGTGCTGCCGCGGCCCGCCATCTCCTCGGTCAACGCCTCCACCACGCCGATCACGCCCGCCTTGGATGTGGCGTAGTTCGTCTGGCCCACGTTGCCCGCGATGCCGGCGATCGACGAGACGCCGATGATCCTGCCGTTGCCGCGCAACGCGTTCGACTCCAGCAGCGCCGCGTTGATCCGCTCCTGGCTCGTCAGGTTGACCGCGATCACGGCGTCCCACTGGCCGGAGTCCATGCGCCCCAACGTCTTGTCCCGCAGCACGCCCGCGTTGTGCACGACGACGTCGACGCCGCCGTGCCGCTGGGTGAGGTGGTCGACCAGCCTGGCGGGCGCGTCGGGTGCGGTGATGTCGAGCTGGAGCGACGAACCGCCGACGCGGTTGGCCACCTCGGACAGGTCACCGCCCTGCGCGGGCACGTCCAGGCACACGACGTGCGCGCCGTCGCGGCCGAGCACCTCGGCGATCGACGCGCCGATGCCCCGTGACGCGCCGGTCACGAGCGCGACCTTCCCGGCCAGCGGCCGGTCCCAGTCGGCGGGTTCCTCGACGGTCGCGCGGCCGATGCGGACGACCTGGCCGGACACGTACGCGGACTTGGCCGACAGCAGGAACCGCAGCGTCGACTCGATGCCGTCCTCCGCGCCTTCGGCGACGTGGACGAGCTGCGCCGTGCCGCCGCGCTTGAGCTCCTTGCCGACGGACCGGGTGAAGCCCTCCAGCGCGCGTTGCGCGACGCCCGTTCCGCCGCCCAGCACGAGGACGCGGCCGGACGGGCCGAGCGAGCGGATCACCGGGTGGAAGAACTCGTGGACCTCGCGCAGGCGGGTCGTGTCGTCGATGCCGGTCGCGTCGAACACCAGCGCGGCGTAGGTCTGGTCGGCCACGGCCTCGCGGTGGACGTCGACCGACTTCAGGATCGCGGCGACGGGGTCGACCAGGCGTCCGGTTCCGCCGAGCAGCACGGGCCCGTCCAGGAGGGGCCGGCCGGGTGAGAACCGGCGCAGGGGGTACGGGTCGGGCAGGCCGAGCTTGCCGACGACGAGGCGTCCGAGTCCGGACTTGGCGAACCGCTGGTACCGATCCATCTCACACTCCCTACTCGCTGGTAAGTCTACTGATCGGTAGGTAGAATGGCCAGCATGGCTGACATCAAGCGCGTCGCGGTCCTCGGTGGCAACCGGATCCCCTTCGTGCGGTCGAACGGCCCCTACGCCACGGCGTCCAACCAGGCCATGCTGACCGCCACCCTGGACGGCCTGGTCAGCCGCTTCGGCCTCCAGGGCGAACGGCTCGGCGAGGTCGTGGCGGGCGCGGTCCTCAAGCACAGCCGCGACTTCAACCTCGTGCGCGAGGCGGTGCTCGGCAGCCGACTCGCCGCGGACACCCCCGCGTACGACCTCCAGCAGGCGTGCGGCACCGGCCTCCAGGCCGTGATCACCGTCGCGAACAAGATCGCGCTGGGTCAGATCGACTCCGGCATCGCCGGCGGCGTCGACACCACCAGCGACGCGCCGATCGGCGTCAACGAAGGCCTGCGCTCGGTGCTGCTGGAGTTCAACCGCACCCGCGGCACCGCGGGCAGGTTGAAGCTGCTCGCCAAGCTCCGCCCCGGTCACGTCGTCCCGGACGTGCCGCGCAACGGCGAACCGCGCACCGGCCTGTCCATGGGCGAGCACGCCGCCATCACCGCGAAGCAGTGGCGCATCGCCCGCGAGGACCAGGACGTCCTGGCCGCCGCCAGCCACCACAACCTCGCGGCCGCCTACGACCGCGGCTTCTTCGACGACCTCGTCACGCCGTTCCTCGGCGTCACCCGCGACCAGAACCTCCGCCCCGACTCCACCGTCGAGAAGCTCGCCAAGCTCAAGCCCGTCTTCGGCCGCGGCGACGACGCCACCATGACCGCGGGCAACTCCACCCCGCTGACCGACGGCGCCTCGGCCGTGCTGCTGGCGAGCGAGGAGTGGGCCGCGGCCCACAAACTCCCCGTGCTGGCCTACCTCACGTTCACCGAGACCGCCGCCGTCGACTACGTCCACGGCGCCGAAGGCCTCCTCATGGCCCCCGCCTACGCCGTTCCCCGCATGCTGGCCCGCGCCGGCCTCGCGTTGCAGGACTTCGATTTCTACGAGATCCACGAGGCC
>DATMCA010000634.1:0-8107 GCA_035559015.1 Umezawaea sp.
CGGGAACGAGGTCCCGTGCCTGCACCACGTCGTGCACGCCGTCGCGGATGACCTTCGCCTTCGCGGGCAGGTACGCGGCCAGCGCCTCCACCGCGCGTTCGGCCTGCTGCTCCTGGGCGAACGCCAATCCGGCGTTCAGGACGATCACGGCCAGGATGGCGACGCCGAGCACAGCGGTGCCGGACACGAAGGCCAGCGCGGCCGCGAGCCAGAGCAGCAAAGCCAACGGGTGCGTGACCTGGCGGAGCAACTGCTTCGGCCAGTCACGGCCTCCCCGTCGAGCGAGCTCGTTCGGCCCGTGGACCTCCAGCCTGCGCAGGGCCTCTCGCCCGGGCAGGCCCTCCGGTCGGGTGCGGAGGTCGCGCAGCAGGCGGTCGAGCGGCTCCTGGGGGTCCTGCGGCGCGATGTCCACCAGACCGGCGTTGCCCTCGGCGGCAGCGCCGCCTTCATCGACCCCGATCATGACCGACTTCCCTTCATCGTCCTGTGAGCAGAGCGGTGCGGGATGACGAGAACCCCGGCCCCCCAACGGTGTCGGCACCTCACAGGCCGACACAGGGCCTTTGGTCAGGACGAACAAGGGTCCGACGACACCAGGGCGACTCGGCCGCCCGATCGATCCGCCGGTACCGCTCCGGTCCGTGGGCGGCCGAAGACGTGGACGGTCGAGTCTCGCGAGCGCTGTTCACGGACCCGGACGAAGGATGGCTCCAGGGCTTGGTGGACCGTGGTCAGCCGAGCGTTGGTTCCACCACCTGGTCGGCTTTGCGGCGGCGTTCGAGGAACACGGTGTCGCGCCACTGGCCGTGGTGTTGAGCGATGCGGTCGCGGACGCCGAGGGTGCGGTAGCCCGCGCTGTGGTGCAGGGCAAGGCTTGCGCGGTTCTCTGGGAAGATCGACGTCTGCAAAGTCCACAGCCCGGCCGCGTCGGCGGCGGTGACCTGCTTGCGCAGCAGTGCTTTGCCGACACCTCGGCGGCGGAAACCGTCGCCCACGTAGACCGAGGTTTCCGCGACGCCCGAGTAGCAGTCGCGGACGGACACCGCCGTCGCCGCAGCCCAGCCGGCGACCTGTCCATCGACTTCGGCGACCCAGCGGTGCCCGGGAAGCCACTTCGCGTCCAGGTCCGCGCGAGCGGGTACTTCGGTTTCGAAGGTGGCGTTGCCGGTGGCGATGCCTTCGGCGTAGATGCGGCGCACTGCGGTCCAGTCGTCGGCGCGCAGGTCGCGCACCACGACGTCGGCGGGCACGTCGGTCGGGCAGCACGGCGTCGGGGCGAGCATGCCCATCACGACGTCGGCGGCGTGCGGTAGGCCGGTGCAGCACGAGGGGTTGACGCTGACGAGCGTGGTGGTGCCCTGTTTGCGGAGGCTGACGAAGCCGACCTCGGAGAGCTTGCGCAGGTGGTGGGAACAGGTGGATTGGCTGATGCCGAGCTGCTCGGTCAACTCCCCCACCGTGACCGGCTTGCTCGCGATGGCCACGGCGTGCAGGAGTCGCACGCGGGTGGGTTCGGCGAGGCAGGCGAACCACTCGGCGTAGGTCGAGGCGTCGTGCGGTGCGATCAGGCCGGGCGGGGGCGCTGTCGTCGTCATGCGCCCGAGTATCGACGCAGATCGATGGTTGCGTCAATCGAGCTGTGTCGATAGAGTTCGAATCACTGTATCGACAACCTTCGATGAATGGGACACCCCGATGAGCGACTTGCCGGTGGTAGTGGTCGGTGCGGGCCCGGTCGGGCTCGCGGCTGCGGCGAACCTGGTCGAGCGCGGGATCCAGCCGCTGGTGCTGGAAGCCGGCTCCGAGGCCGGTACCGCTGTGGCGCAGTGGAATCACGTGCGCCTGTTCTCCGAGTGGCCCGAACTGGTCGACCCGGCCGCGGCGCGCCTGCTGGAGCCGACCGGCTGGCAGCGCCCGACCGAGGGCTACCCGACCGGCGCCGAGTGGGCCGAGCTGTACCTCCGGCCGCTGGCGAAGGTGCTGGGCGACGCGGTTCGGTTCGACACCAAGGTGGTCGGTGCCGCCCGTCGGGGTCGTGACCGGATCGTTGACGCGGGTCGCGAGTCCGAGCCGTTGACGGTGCACGTGGTCACGGCTGACGGCGCCGAGGAGCGCATCACGGCGCAGGCCCTCATCGACGCCTCCGGCACGTGGGGCTCACCGAACCCGCTCGGCGGGGACGGGCTGCCCGCCGTCGGCGAGCGGACCGCGGCGGACCGGATCTCCTACCGGGTACCGGACCTGGGCGACTCCACCGTGGCCGCGCGGTACGCGGGCAAGCGCGTCGCGGTGGCGGGTAGCGGTCACTCCGCGCTCACGGCCCTGCTCGCGTTGACCGGGCTCCCGGACACCAAGGTCGTCTGGCTGCTGCGCCGAGGTGCTGTGGGCAACGTCTTCGGCGGCGGTGACTCCGACCAGCTCCCCGCCCGCGGCGCACTCGGCGAGCGCGCCAAGCAGGCCACGGAGGCCGGTCGCGTCGAGGTGGTCACCGGGTTCCGGACGGCGGCCGTCGAGCGCTCGGACGACGGCGGGCTCGTGCTGGTGTCGCAGGACGAGCACCGCTTGGAGCCGGTGGACGAGGTCGTGGTGCTGACCGGGTTCCGCCCCGACCTGTCGTGGCTCTCGGAGATCCGGCTGGACCTGGACCCGGTGTTGCAGGCCCCGAAGGCGTTGGCGCCGTTGATCGACCCGAACGCGCACTCGTGCGGCACGGTGTACCCGCACGGCGCCGCCGAGTTGGCCCAGCCCGAGCCGGGCGTGTACCTGACGGGGATGAAGAGCTACGGCCGTGCGCCGACGTTCCTGGCGATGACCGGCTACGAGCAGGTGCGCAGCGTAGTGGCGAAGCTCGCCGGTGACGACGAGGCCGCCGCGCGCGTGGAGTTGACGTTGCCCGAGACCGGTGTCTGCGGTGGGGCGGGTGTGTTCGACGTGGAGGTGGCCGACAAGCCCGCCGAAAGCTCTGGCTGCTGTGCTCCGGCGGAGCCGCAGGTGCTGACGCTGAGCGCGCCCTCTGCTCGGTGACCACCGAGGTCGAGCGGTCCGGCACGCGGGAAGAGCGTGCCGGACCGCGGAACGTCCTGGTCGTCCTGTGCCTGACGCAGATCACCAGCTGGGGAGTGCTCTTCTACGCCTTCCCCGTACTGGCTCCCACGATCGCCCGTGACACCGGCTGGTCGATGCCCGCGGTGATCGTCGGGTTCTCCCTCGCCCAGATCGTCAGTGCCGCCGTGGGCATCCCGGTTGGCCGGGTGCTCGACCGCCGCGGACCGCAGGTGGTCATGACGTGCGGCTCGGTGCTCGCGGTCGGCGCTGTCGTGCTCCTGGCCGCGAACACGAGCTATCCGGGTTTCCTGGTCGCGTGGCTCCTCATCGGCACTTCCATGGCCGGAGTGCTGTACCAACCCGCGTTCGCCGCGTTGACCCGCTGGTACGGGGAACGCCGAGTGTCCGCGCTGACCGCACTGACCTTGATCGGTGGCCTGGCCAGCACGGTCTTCGCTCCCCTGAGCGCCCTTCTCAACGAGCACCTCGGGTGGAGGCGGAGCTACCTCGTCCTGGCGGTCGTCCTCGGACTGATCACCATCCCGGCGCACGCGCTCGGGCTGCGACGCCACTGGCCCGCACACCGCACGACGACGGAGGACGTCACCCATCCCGAGCGGATCGCTCGGAGTTCGGCCTTCGTGACGCTCGTGGTGGCGCTGAGCCTCGGCGCGTTCGCCGTGTACGCCGTCGTCGTCGCGCTCGTCCCGTTGCTGACCGAACGCGGGCTGTCCACCACGACAGCGGCCTGGGCGCTGGGGCTAGGCGGCGTCGGTCAAGTGTTGGGGCGCCTGGGTTACGGCAGGCTCGTGGACCGGACCTCGGTGCGGACCCGGACGACCATCGTCCTCATGACGGCCGCCGCCACGACCGTCCTGTTGGGACTGCTGCCCGGTCCGGCGGTTCTGCTGATCGCCGCGGTGGTGCTCGCGGGGAGCGCTCGGGGCGTGTTCACCCTCCTGCAAGCCACGGCGGTGTCGGACCGGTGGGGTTCGGCGCACTACGGCCGCTTGGGCGGTTTGCTGTCCGCTCCGGTCGCCGTCATCACGGCGCTGGCCCCGTGGGTGGCGACAGCGCTGGCCGAGTCGCTGGGCGGCTACTCGGCGGTGTTCCTCGTCCTCGCGGCCATCGCGGTGCTCGCCGCGGTCGTCGCGCTCGGGTCGATCCCGCGACACGCGGATTAGCAGCGGAAGTCGCCGAGGTCGACGCCGCCGACAACTCCCGCGGTGAGCGGGCCGCTGCCACCCAGCCACTCCTCGGCCGGTCCGAGGGCGTCCGGGCACAGCCGGTACCAGCTCCACGTGCCGCGGCGTTCTCGCGTGAGAACACCGGCCTGCACGAGGACTCGCAGATGGTGGCTCAGGGATGCCTGTGGCATGTCGAACTCGCGGGCCAGGCCGCAGAAGCAGGCTTCGCCGTCGTTGGCCCAGCGCACGAGGGTGACCAGGCGGACTCGGACGGGGTCGGACAAGGCCTTGAAGACCTTGGCCATGTGCTCGATGTCGGTGGTCACGGTCGACGATCGCGCCGCGGCCGTCCTGGTGCGGCTGTCGCCGTTCGTGTTCACCCTTTCATCTTCACTTGTTCATCAGCGGGCGGCTAGTTCTCAACTACCGCGTCGATAGATTGACAGTCATCGATTCAGGCTGCTTGACTTGGATTGATGAATGTCGATCCAAGACAGCCGGGAGAGGACGTTCTGGTGGCACACATGGCTGGTAGGCCTCCCGTGCGGATCATGGTGCTCGCCCGGTTGATCACGCTGCTGAACTGGGCTTCCAGCCACCGTGTCGAGTGGGGAGGCCTGGTCGCGGCGGTCTGGATCGCGCTGGTGCGCGCCTACGGCGAGCCGTGGTGGGTCGCGGCGTTGTGCGGGGCACTGTTCGGCGTCGCCGCAGTGCTGTGCCTGCCCCCGGTGCACGGCCGGCGCTGACGGCTCAGCTCAGGTCGGCCGCGATCTCCGCGACAGCCGCCTTCGCCGTGCGGCCAACGCCGATCAACGTCGCCGACGCCGCCCCCGTCCAGTTGCCGTAGCCGAGCAGGTGCAGGCGTGGCTCGTCGAGCGCTCGGGTGCCGGTGGTGGGGATGAGGCCGTCAGGCGCTCGCAGTCCCAACGGGGACAGGTGACCCAGCGCAGGGCGGAAGCCGGTGCACCAGATCACCGCGTCAACGGGCTGGCGCGTCCCGTCCGCCCACACCACGTCGGACCCGTCGAAGCTGGTGAACATCGACCGCGCTGCCAGCAGTCCTCCGTCGCGTGCCGCCCGCACGGGCGGAACGGCCACGACGTCACCGAGTTGGCCGATGCCTCCGGGTCTTGTGGTCGCGATGTCGAACAGGGCCTTGCCGTCGATCTCGTCCGGCAGGTAGCGCGGTGGGCGGGCGGTGGCCCAGGTCAGGTCGACGTGCCCGGCGAGGTCTGCGGCGATCTGGGCACCGGAGTTGCCGCCGCCCACGACCACGACCCGCTGCCCCGTGAACTGCTCGGGGTCGCGGTACTCCACGGTGTGGAACTGCCGGCCGGTGAACGTGCCGGGGATGGTCGGGATGAACGGTCGCCACCACGTTCCGGTCGCGCTGACGACCGCGCCCGCGGTCCAGTCGCCGAGGTCGGTTTCGACGCGCAGCCCGTTCACGTCTCGACGCACCGACCGCACTCGTACGGGCCGCTGGATGGGCAGTTCGTAGCGCTTCTCGTACGCCGTCCGGTACTCCACCACGTGCTGCGCGGGCGGATAGCCCTCGCGGAACGCGGGCATGGGCCACCCGGGCAGTGAGCTGTGCCGGGCCGGGGAGAACAGGCGCAGGGAGTCCCAGCCGTGGGGCCACGCGCCGCCGGGCTCCGGCTGGGCGTCGAGGATCACGAAGTCCAGCTTCGCGCGACGCAGGTAGTACCCGGCGGCCAATCCTGCTTGACCGCCTCCGATCACCACCACCTGGCTCACCAGGGCCTCTGAGTTCGTCGCCGTCATGGACGTCGTGCTACTCGGTGAACGTCCACCCCGTCGAGGTACGCGGCCCGGTACGGACGCTGGTCGACGGTCGGGTCGGTGGTGAACAGCTCCAGCCGCAACCGGTCATCGCGCTGCCGTGTGCCGTCCGCGTCCGGCGCGTACGAGAGCACGAAGGACGGGTCGGTGAGGGCGCTCAGCCCGACGATCCGGTCCGCTTGGTCCGAGCCGGAGTCGGGGTCGATGAGGTGCGAGGGGACCGCCGAGAAGCCCAACCGGTTCTTGAAGCCGAACAGACCGGGCTTCGCCAGGTGGCCGTAGAGGTTGGGGTCGCTGCCTAGGCTCACCCAGGCGAATCCCCGCTGTCGGGCCACCTCGACGACCTCCAGGTACAGGACCTTGGCGAGGCTCGCCTGGCGCTGGTCGGGCACGGTGGTGGAGAAGCGGGCGCGGACCTCGTCACGGGTGCGGGACTGCTGGTTGAGGCTGGCGCCGACGAGTTCGTCGCCGTCGCGGATGCAGACGGCGAAGTAGTCGTCGGCCTCGGCCAGCAGCATGTCGCGGTTCTGCGAGGCGATGGCCAGCCCGTGCGTCATCCTCTCGATCCCGGCTTCGTACAACGGGAGGAAGACGTCGAGCAGTGCGGCGTTGACCGGTTCGACCTTGACCGACAGCCCGCTCTCGTTCGTTCGTCGTCTTGCCGTGCGGAGGTTCTGGCGGTCCTTTCCGGACAGTCGTGCGACGAAGTCCTCCTCGCTCGCGGCGGTCGCCGCACGCCAGGTGAGGACCTGGGGCTTGGGGTAGAACCCCGCTGCCACCAGGTCCGGCCACCGGTCGATCGGCGGGTCCTGCACGCGCACCACGTCGACGTCGAACCGGTGTGGACGCCAGGCGCCCTCCAGTGCCTCGTCGACGTCGACGACCGCCATGGGCACGCCGAACGCCATCGTCTTCACGGTCGCGTCAGCCGACCGCGGTGAGCGTGGCTTCGGCCTTGCTGGTCCGGTCCTCGGGCTCGACCGGTGCGACAGCTCGCGTATCCGCCTGGAAGGTGCGCAGCCTCAGGCTGTTCGAGAGCACGAACACGCTCGACAGCGCCATCGCCGCGCCCGCGATCATCGGGTTCAGCAGGCCCGCCGCGGCGAACGGGACGGCCGCGATGTTGTAGGCGAACGCCCAGAACAGGTTGCCCTTGATCGTGCCCAGCGTGCGGCGGGACAGCCGCACGGCGTCCGCCGCACTGCGCAGATCGCCGCGCACCAGCGTGATGTCGCCGGCCTCGATGGCGGCATCGGTGCCGGTCCCCATCGCGATACCCAGGTCGGCTTGAGCGAGTGCCGCGGCGTCGTTGACGCCGTCGCCGACCATGGCGACCGTCTTCCCCTGTTCCTGGAGCTTGCGGACCACGTCGACCTTGTCGGACGGCAGGACCTCGGCTTCGACGTCGACGATGCCGACCTGCGCCGCTATGGCGTGAGCCGCGCGCGAGTTGTCACCGGTCAACAGCACCGGGTGCAGGCCGAGCTTCCGCAGCTGTGCCACGGCTTCCGCGCTCGTGGGCTTGGTGGTGTCCGAGACTGTGAGCACGCCGCGCACCTGCCCGTCCCAGCCGACCAGGACCGGGGTCTGGCCACGTTCCTGGGCTTCCTCCAGTGGCCTCGCCAACTCGGGTGGCGTGGTGAGCTGCTCCCCCAACCAGTTCGCCCGGCCGATGAGCGTCGCGCGGCCGTCGACCACGCCTCGAACGCCCAGACCCGCGGTGCCCTCGAAGTCGGTGACGGGCAGCAGCGTGCCGAACCGCTCCTTGGCGGCGGTGGCGATGGCCTTGGCGATCGGGTGCTCGGACGCGTCTTCGAGGGCGCCTGCGATCCGCAAGACCTCGTCGTTGTCCTCGCCCGTAGCGGCCACGACGTCGACCAGACGCATCATGCCGGTGGTGACGGTGCCGGTCTTGTCCAGCACGACGGTGTCGATGCGCCTGGTGGACTCCAGCACCTCGGGTCCGCGGATCAGGATGCCGAGCTGCGCGCCACGACCGGTGCCGACCAGCAGTGCCGTCGGGGTGGCCAGACCGAGCGAGCACGGGCAGGCGACCACGAGGACCGAGACGG
>DATMCA010000635.1:0-3416 GCA_035559015.1 Umezawaea sp.
CCCGGCGGTGCCGAACGCGGCCCGGTTGGCCGCGGTGTCGGGCATCCGGGTCACCGTGCCGTCGATCGCCCCGAGCCGCAGCCCGCCGCCCACCTCGACCCGGGGCAGGGCCGGGTCACGATGCTCGGCCCCGACCGCGGCGAGCAGCTCCCGCTGCAGCTGTTGCAGTGGTGCCTCGCCGATCGCGGCCCGCCAGGTGGACAGCACCGTGCCCGAGGGCACCGCGTGCGCCCGCCGCCAGGGCACCTCGATCAGGTCCCCCAGCAGCGTGGTGAGCACCTCGCGGGCGTCGGCGTCGGGCATCGCGGTCATCAACAGCGTCGCCCGGATGGCGAACGCCACGCTCATCTCCCGCCGCGCCCGAGCCTTGCCGGCTGCCTTGATCTTTCCAGTCGGGCGGACCCCCACGGCGATCCGCTCGATCGTCCCCGGCCCGCACAGCCGGTCCAACTCCTGCTCCGCGGCCCCGAGCCGAGCGTGATCACACGGCCGGCCCTGCGCTTGGACCCGCCCGTCCCGGCGCACCACCGCGGGCGCGGTCACCACCACCGTGCACCACACCACCGGCTCGCCCGTCGCGATCGGTGAGGTGCCCGCGACCAGCAGCGCCGACCGGCCGTCCCCGCCCGAACCCGCCCGCACCGGCCAGACCAGCGCCGACACCGGCACGGCCACCATCACCGCCCGGGCAGCCGCCTGATCCCCGCCGGGGACCTCCACCCCGGCGATCGCGGGCCAGGACGAGACCGGGTAGAAAGACACGCGGAGGCTCCAGGGGCGAAGATCGGCTTTGACACCGGGTCTTCTACCGGGAGCCTCCGCCCATTCCCGGCACGCCACGCCGAGCGCGCCCGATCACAGTGGGCCACCCACCAGTCCGACCTCACTCAACGTGACCGCCGACGAGCAGCCCCGGAGAGAGGCCGGAACCACTCATCTCCCTGGCATTGGGTAGTCGGGGGTGGCCTCAAGAGACGTTGTGTACCACCGAGTCGGACTGATCGCATCTGCGGCGTACGCCCACCCATTCCCAGTCGTCGGAGTTGTCCGCGAGCTCAAGCTGCTTCGACTGTGTGCCGGGGGCGAGCGTGTGCATGCCGATCCTGGAGTGGCGATGCTCGTGTTTGTAGGCGGTGAAGAACCGCTCACAGAACGCGCGGGCATCAGCCAAGGAGCCGAACCGGTCCGGGAAATCTGGCATGTACTTCAACGTCTTGAACTGCGATCTTCCCGCTCCGGATCGTGACTACCGGCGGATCAGACGCCGTCCGGTACTGGGAGGACTGATCAACGAGTACGAACGCGCGGACTAAATCCACAGGTCAGAACCCGTAGCCGAGTTCTGGAACCCGACACCGATGAGGTGGTTTCGTCGATGGCGATACCTCCCCAGTTACCGGCGGTCCAGTGGCGTTGCCGTCGTTGCCGGTGTCGCCGCCTGCGCTGCCGTCAGCGAACGAGGTGAACACGACCGGGTAAGTATCGGTTCCGTGGGCGATGAGCGAGCCCGTGACCTTGAGCGATGGCGAAGAGCTGGCTTCTGCTGCTTTGACTTGGTTCCGGCGGCGAGCGTCAGCGTGGGCCGGGCGCGACGCCGAGGAATCCGGGGACGAGGTTCAGCCCGCCCCCGCCTCCGCCGCCGGTGTCGCCGCGGATAATCGGGAATCCTGGCCCCCGCAGAACCGGTACGACCAGACTCAGACCTCCGGAATCGACTGAGGATCATGCCCGTGAACTGGCATTTCCGGAATCGACTTGTTCCCAAAAGTGATGAGGTCCGAAGCGGGCCGACGCCGTACCGGCGAGCAGGCCGCTACACCATCAGGTCCATCACCGTCGCGATTGACACGCAACTGAGGTCGAAGATCACTCGACCGCCAAACGCGCGACGGGCCCAATAGTCCCGGTACCGGATCCTCCGCGACCGCTCCATCACCCACAAGATCAAGAAAGTGGCTGTGAACCTCAGCTGCGACCGTCAGTTAAGTTCCGGAGGTCTGAGACTCCTCCGGCCTTCGCGCGTACCCCCATCGCCACCGATCAGTTGGTAATTTCACCTCTCACCAAAACGAGGTAAGCGCCCCGAAGCGGCATGCTCCGCACAGTTCCGGCGGGACCAGTATGCCGGCGCCGGCGGACCGAAGGTAACCGATCAAGCGCAGCGAGCGACCAACCCGTCATGATCACCGCGCCGCCCGGCTCCGCAGGCCGCACCGACGAACAGCGGCACGCCGCCGACGAGGTCGCGGTGCAGGGGTGAGCGGCCTGGCCAGCGAAACACTCTGCGGTGGGCTGTGCGGCGGGCTGGTCCTGCTCATCGCGGCCGCGTACGTGGCCGGCACCCGCCGCCGACCACCCCGGCACGGCACCATCCAGCTCCGGCCACCGCGCCGCCGGCGGAAAGGCTAGGAGTCCCACGCGCATGGGTGCCGTGGCGGCGCAAGCCCTTGCATCTGCGTCGGCGGCCGAGGCAGTCGTGAGGCGACGATGAGCAGGCGCTGGTGGCCTCTTCGTGATCCGGACGACGGTTTGCTGACGACACCTCGGCGCGGCGTTCGGGGCGCCCACCGAGCCCAGGGAACCGAGTGGCCGGTCCTGGCCGCGGTGGTGCTGGCGTTGCTGGTGGTCTCGTTGGCTCTGGTGGTGTTGCTCGTCTACCTGGCGCAGCTGCGGGCTTGTCCGCCGTCACCGAGCCCCGTGCCGGACACAGGAACTGTCGCTGGCCGCCGGTAACCACAGGTCCTGCCCGACCAGGCCGGTGCGAAGGACGGCGCCGGTGAGAAGTACGGGCAGGACAATAGCGGCGCGGACAGGGCCGGGTTTCGGACCTACGGCAAGTCCAAGGACTCCCGCGACGACCTCCCGCAGATCGTGATCGGGATGGCGGTGACCCGCGACGGGATCCCGGTGCGGGTGTGGTGCTGGCCCGGCAACACGAACGACCAAGCGCTGATCCGCCAGGTCAAGAACGACATGCGGGACTGGACGCTGTCGAAGATCGTGTGGGTCGCCGACCGCGGGTTCTCCTCCGAACACAACCGCCGCTACCTGCGCCAGGGCTATCACGCCTACATCATCGGCGAGAAGCTGCGCTCCGACTCCCCGCAGATCAAGGCCGCGCTGTCGAGGCAGGGCCGCTACACCACCATCGCCGACAACATGCGGATCAAGGAGGTGAAGATCTCCGACACCGAACGTTTCGTCATCTGCCACAACCTCGACGCCGCCACCCGAGACGCGCACATCCGAGAACAGCTCGTCGGCCAGCTCGTCGGCCAGCTCGAGGAGCCGATCGCCGGGTCCGACAGCCTGCCGGTGATGAAGCGCGGGGAGCTGCGCGGGAAGATCTCCACCAAGCCCGGCCTGCACCGGTACCTGCGGGTCACTCCCGGCGGGCTGCTGCGCATCGACAAGGC
>DATMCA010000636.1:0-5396 GCA_035559015.1 Umezawaea sp.
CGAACCTGTCCACACCCCGACCACTTGTCCACAGTTCACGAACTCCCGCTTCGTCCCGGACCTCCGCCGCCCTAACGTCGAACCCATGTTCGACAACCGCACCACCTCGGAAGCCTCCCGGACGCGCCTGGAAGCGCTGGCCGCGAAAGCGTCGGCCGACCCGTCCCCGAAGACGGTCGTGTTCACCAGCTCCGACGGCGTCGCCGATCCGCCCCCGCGATTCCGCTGGGCCCGCCGCAAGGCGGACAGACTGGTGGAGCGCTGGCTGCCCGACGCCGCGCCTCCCCGCAAACGCCGCGCGCTCTACGCCTCCGTCGCGGCGACCACCGGCCTGGTGGTGCTCGTGGCCGTGTGGTGGCGGTCGCCGACCCCTGAGGCCCCACCCGACCTGCCCGTGGCGGTAGCGGCCGTCACCTCGAACCCACCCGAACCGCTGGTCGTCAACGTCGTGGGCGAGGTCCCCACGCCCGGCCTGGTGACCGTCCCCAGTGGAGCCCGAGTGGCCGACGCGATCAACGCCGCGGGCGGGGTGAACCCCGGCATCCGTCCACTGGGGCTGAACCTGGCCCGCAAGGTCGTGGACGGCGAACAAGTCTCCGTGGGCACCGCACCCGTGCCCGCTCCGGCAGACCCTGGTCCCGACGAGAAGCTCGACATCAACACCGCCACCAAGGAGCAGTTGGACAGCCTGCCGGGCGTGGGTCCCGTGACCGCACAACGCATCCTCGACCGTCGCACCAAGCGCGGCCCGTTCACCTCACTGGACCAGCTGCGCGAAATCGACGGCATCGGCGACAACCGCCTGGTCAAACTCCGCGAGCTGGTGCGCCTGTGACCGCCGCTCTCCACACCACCGCACCCACGAACACCCCACAGCCCCACACCCTGAGCCGCCTCATCCGCAACTGGCGAATCCTCAACCGCCCGTTCTGGCCACTCCGCCTCACCGCTCCCACCAGTGGCCACGACCACGGCTCCACCTCAGGTCGGCACTTCGTTCTCCGGTCACGTCCCCTCTGCCAGCCCGCCAACCTGTCGACCTCACCGCCGTGGCCCGACATCAGCCCCCCTCACACCGGCCACCAGCCCACGGCCAACCCACCGCACGCCGCTCTCAGTCCTCGCTTGTCCGCTTGGCTCAAGGACTCGGAACGCACCTCCGTCCCACGTCTCAGCGCGCTCGGTATCCGCCGATCTGTCGCCGCCAAGGTGCAGGGGCGTATCTCGGGCCCGCTGGGGCGCCTTGTTCTTCGCCCACCCGCACCCGCCACGAGCCACCAGCCCGAGTCCGACCAATCACGCCCCGCTCCCAGTCCTCGCCCGTCCGCTTCCCCGCGCATTTCCGACCTATGCCCCGCCGAGGCTCAAGGGGTCGTCTCCGGCCTGCTCAGGCGTCTTGCTCCTCGCCTGCCTACCAGTTGGCCCGCTCTTTCCACGCCAGGCCGCGTGGACGCATCGGATCAACCCACCTGGCCCGTCGTTCGCCTACCCGGTAGCCGTCCGCCTGCCGCAAGTCATGAGCCCACTCCCTCCTCACTCGAACATCTCGTTCGTCGCGTGCTCGGTGCCCACCCGTCCACTGCTTTCACCAAGGCTCAGGAGCGCATCCCGGACCTGCTCGCCCGGCTCGTCTCCGGCCTGTCCCGCGGTCGTCGTCCCGTCGTCCCCGACCCGAGTCATGCCGGGGCGTCGAATCCGCCGTCGTGGCCCGTCGTTCGTTCGCCCAACACCCGTTCACTCGTCCCCGACCCGAGCCATGAGGCCACCTCCGAGTCGTTCGTGTTCCCCGTCCCCCGCTCGCCTCTCACCCACCGACCCACCGCCTCGACCGCGAACCAGGTGGATTCGCTGTCCTCGCGCACCGCTCATTCGCCCGCCGTTCTCGCCCCGAGCAACGCGCACGCCACCCCGGACCCGCCCGCACGCCCCGTTCCCCGCAGCGCCTGCATCCGCCTACTCCCTGCTTCCACCGCGAGCCACGAGCACACGTCTCCTCCGCTCGCACATCCCCTCACCCGTCCACCCATCGCGCCCCAGCCGCTGTCCACCACGGTCACCGCAAGCCTCCGACTTCGGCTGGGGGCGTCGTGAACCCGAGATTCCGCCTGGTCCCCGCCGCCCTCACGGTCTGGGCCGTGGCGCTCAGCGGCCTCCTGTGGAACTGGCCGGTCGCCGTCCTCACCGGTGCGGTGGCATGCCTGGTGGGCGCACTGGCCCTCCGCAACGACTGGTGCGCAAGATCGTGTGCGCTGGCGTTGGTGGTCGCCGCGCCGATCGCGGCGGCCTCCATCGGCGTCCGGGTCCACCAGTCGGCGGCTCACCCCGCCAGGTCCGCCGCCACCCAGGCCGAGGCGGTCGTGATCCGCGCCGAACTCGCCACCCGCCCGCGAGGTGTGCGCACCGAAGGGTTCGCCGCCAAACCCGGCGGCGTCGAGGCGGTCGTCTTCCAAGCCGACATCCACTGGCTCCTCATGGCAGGTGGAACCCACGAGCAGCGAGGCGAGGTGGTGCTCGTCGCGCCCACCAAGGGCTGGCGCGATCTGTTGCCAGGGCAAGAGGTCACCGCTCGCGGAGTCCTGGCGCCCGCGCGGCGGGGTGAGCTGACGGTGGCGGTGCTGCGAGTCCGCGGCCCTCCGCAAGACGTCACCCGCGCCCCGGTGTGGCAGCGCGCGGCCGAGACCCTGCGCTCCGGTCTCCGCGAAGCCGGCACCACCCTCGATCCCGAACCCGCGGGTCTGCTCCCCGCCTTGGTGGTCGGCGACACCGCGGAACTCTCGCCACGGGTCGTGGAGGAGTTCCGCACGGCGGGTCTGGCTCACGTCCTGGCCGTCAGCGGGGCCAACCTGGCCATCCTGTGCGGCGCGGTCCTGTTGGTGTTGAGGCTCTTCCGCGTCGGCCCACGTGGATGTGCGGCGGGTGCCGGTCTCGCGCTGGTGGGGTTCGTGATCCTGGCCGGTCCGGAGCCGAGTGTGCTGAGGGCGGCCGTGATGGGCTCGGTGGCACTGCTCGCGCTGGTGCTGGGGCGAGAACGTTCGGCGTTGCCCGCCTTGGCCGCGTCGGTGATCGTGCTCGTCCTGTACGACCCGGCTCTGGGCGTTGATCCGGGCTTCGCGCTGTCGGTCGTGGCGACGGCGGCGCTGGTCCTCCTCGCTCCGCGGTGGGCGGCGTCGCTCAGGGATCGTGGCGTGCCGATCGGCGTCGCCGAAGCGCTGGCGGTGCCGGTGGCCGCGAGCCTCGCCACCGCGCCGCTGGTGGTCGGCATCTCAGGTCGGATCAGCCTGGTCACCGTGCTGGCCAACATGCTGGTCGCTCCGGTGGTCGCACCGGCGACCGTGCTGGGTGTGTTGGCGGCGGTGGTCGCCCCGGTGCACAGGGGTGCTGCTCGGCTGCTGGTCGAACTGGCCGGACCGGAGGCCGGGTGGCTGATCACGGTGGGCAGACGGGCGTCGGAGGTGCCCAACGCGTCCGTCCACTGGCCCGGCGGCTGGCCGGGTGGACTGCTCCTGGCGGTGGTCCTCCTGGTCGTCTACGGGCTGTTCAGAGCACGGCGAACACGCACGCTGCTGGCTGCCGCTCTCCTGGGTGCGGTGTTGGTGCTGGTTCCCACCAGCGTCGTGACACCGGGGTGGCCACCGGCCGACTGGTCGGCGGTCGCGTGCGACGTGGGGCAGGGCGACGCGGTCGTGCTGGCCACGGCCGAGCCCGGCCGGGCGGTGCTGGTGGACACCGGACCTGATCCGGGGCCGGTGGCGTCCTGCTTGCGCCGCTTGGGGATTCGGCGCATTCCGCTGCTGGTGCTCAGCCACCTGCACGCGGACCACATCGGTGGCCTCACCGCCGTGCTCGCCGACCGCAGCGTGGGCGCGGTCGCCGTCGGGCCGTCGCACGAACCGACCTGGGCCTGGGAAGAGGTCCGTCGCCAGACCCGAGCGGCGGGCGTGGAACTGGTCGAGCTGACCGCGGGGCGGCGTCTGGAGTTGCCAGGACTGACGCTGGAAGTGCTGGGCCCCAAGGGAAGGGCGGCTCCGACCGGAGACGACAACACCGCGATCAACGACTCGTCGCTGGTCCTGCGCGCCCACACCGCCGCGGGCCGGGTGCTGTTGACCGGCGACATCGAACTGGAGGGGCAGGCGGACCTGCTCGGTGGACACGTCGACGTGACCGCCGAAGTCCTCAAGGTTCCGCACCACGGGTCCAGGTTCTCCGCGCCGGAGTTCCTGGCCCAGGTCAAGCCGAGGATCGCGCTCGTCAGCGTTGGCGAGGGCAATCGCTACGGCCACCCGAGCAGCACCGTGCTCGACGCGCTCACCCGCGGTGGGGCGCTGGTGCTGCGCACCGACCGGGACGGCGACACCGCCGTCCTCGGTGGAGAAACCGGACCGCGCGTCGTACGACGCAAGAAGTGAAGGGACGAGAGGACGATGAACGAGACCTGGATCAGGCTGCGCCTGGGCTGGACCCCGCCGGAGGGCAGGACCGCGCTCAGCTGGGTGCTCTGGCAACCTGGCTACGTGCCCGCGCCATGGCCGACGGCGGAACTGAAACCCGCGTTCACCTACTACGCGTGCGACGAGTTACGGGGTGGAGGGCGCGGGATCATCGCTCGCGCCACGGTCACCGCCGTGCTGGCTCCGACCGAGGTGGTGTCGCCCGACGCGGCTCACCAACTCGTCGCCGAGCACCTCTTCGACGACACCCTGTCGATCGACGACCTTCCCTGGCACACCAACGCCTACAACCGTTCCAAGTCAGGAGCTCCTTGGCCTCAGCGCATCACGGCCTGGCGGACCGCGACGGAATCCGTCGGCCCCCACCTCCTCCCCGAACTGACCCGCTTCCCCCGCACCGGCTGGCTGCGCAGCGACAAGATCGGCTTGTGACTCGGCCAGGACGGACCAACTGGGACGCCGTGGCTGGATCAGGACAGGTCTAGACCATATTTGTTAAGAACCCTTGTCAATGGCGAGCGAACAGTTCTTTACTGTGCGCGACAGTCCAGTGACTTGGAGGCATCAGTGCGTGGTCGGAGCGGTGGACCCCCCAGAAGAGCCGTCGTTGCACTTGTCGCGGGTGCCTTGATCGTGGGTGGTGCGCAGGCCGCCCACGCCGCGCCGACAGCGTTGTCGGGCCCGGCGAGCCCGTCCGAGGTGGGGGCGGGTGGCGGTGCCGGGTCGGTGACGTTGCTGACCGGTGACCGGGTGTTCCCCGGTTCGAGGGGCTCGGCGGGGTACCTGAGGCCGGGGCCGGGGCGGGAGGCGATGCGGTTCTCGACGTTCGAGACCGAGGGGCACAGCTACGTGGTGCCCGAGGACGCGGAGCCGTTGCTGGCCAAGGGGGTGCTCGACAAGCGGTTGTTCGACGTGACCGAGTTGATCGACTCCGGGTACGGGGAC
>DATMCA010000637.1:0-2614 GCA_035559015.1 Umezawaea sp.
GGCCCCGCTGGCGTTGGCGAAGCGGATCGTGGCGGTCGCCGTGCCCGCGGCGGGCATCGCGACGCTCCGGACGACGCGGGCGCCGGACGTGCCGAAGCCCGTGACGTAGCCGGAACCGCTGAAGCCGGACGTCGAGGTGGCCACGGTCGCGCCATCGGACAGGAACGCCGACTCGGCCTCACCCGGCCCGGCGGGCGGTGCGACGACGACCGGGTTCACCGCGAGGCTGTCCAGGTTGACGTTGCCGGAGTCGGTGCTGTCGAAGGCGTACGCGATCGAGTGGGACGCGGCGGACAACGTCACGATCTCGGACGCGGTGCCCCAGGTGTCCCAGTTCGCCGTGGCGGGCAACGAGGTCTGCCGCACCTTGGCGCCGTCGACGTAGAGCGAGAGCGTCATCGCCGTCCCGGTCCCGTTGGCGTACCGCAGGTCCAGCGACTGGCCGCCGGACGTCGTGGTCACCTGGAACGTGGTGCGCGCGGTGCCCTTGTTGCCGTCGGTGTAGCCGCCCACGAAGCCGGACCCGGTGAAACCGGGGTGATCACTGGAGATCACCGCGCCGCCGGACAGGGCGGCGTTCTCGGCCTCCCTCAGCGGACCGCTGTCCGGGGTGGACGGGACCACGTCGAGGTAGTCGACGTTCACGTTGCCGTTGTCGGCCGGGCCGAACGCGTAGGAGATGGAGTGGGAGCCCGCACCCAGCGCCACGCTCGTGCCGGAGGAGCCCCACGTGTCCCAGTTCGCGGTGGCGGCCAGGGAGATCTGCCGGGCCGAGCCGCCGTCGACGGTCAGCGTCAACGTCCGGGCCGAGCCGGTCCCGTTGGCGTAGCCCAGGTTCAGCGAGTACGTGCCCGCGGTGACGGTGACCGGGAAGGTGGCCTTCGCGGTGCCCTTGTTGCCGTCGGTGAAGCCGCCGACGAAGCCGGTGCCGCTGTAGCCGGGGTGATCTGTCGCGGTGACCGCGCCGCCGGTCAGGGTGGCGCGCTCGGCTTCGACGCGGGTGGTCGCCGCGGAGGCGTCGACCACGGGGGCGAGCGCCAGGGCGGTCAGCGTCAGCAGGGTGAGGAGGCGACGTCCGTGGCGCCTTGGTGATTTCACTTTTCTCATCCGTTCCGTTGAGGGCTCAGCCCTTGACCGCACCGGACAGCGCGCCGCCGTTGAGGAAGAGGCGCTGGAAGGCGAGGAACAGGGCTACAGGGATCACCGTCGAGATCGCGAGCGCGGCGAGGAACACGTCGAGCTCGATGAAGCGCTGCAACGCGGGCAGCCGCACCGACAGCGGCTGGACGGCCGGGTCGGGCAGGACGAGCATCGGCCAGAGGAAGTCCTTCCACGCGGCGATGACGGCGAACACCGAGACCACCCCGAGGATCGGCCTGGACAGGGGCAGCACCACGGACCAGAACAGGCGGAAGGGACCTGCCCCGTCGACCCGCGCGGCCTCGAACACCTCGCGGGGGAGGTTGTCGAAGAACCGCTGCACCAGCAGGACGTTGAACGCGTTCGCGCCCGCCGGGAGCCAGACCGCCCAGAACGTGTTGATCATCGACAGGTCGACCACGGTCAGGTACAGCGGCACCAGCAGCACCACCGCGGGCACGAACAGCGTCGCCAGTACCACACCCGTGAGCACCTTGCGGTAGCGCGGGCGCAGCACGGACAGCGCGAACCCGGCCGTGGTCGCGACGAGCAGCTGCACGAGCCACGCGCCCGCCGCGATCCACACCGTGTTGAGGAAGTACTTGTCGATCTGCACGCGCGTCCACGCCGTGGCGAGGTTGGCGAAGTCGAACCCGTGCGGCCACAGCGCGAGCGGGTCGCGCAGCGTGTCCTGTGTCGGGGTGATCGCCGACTTCGCCAGCCACAGCACCGGACCGAGGCCGGCCAGGAACAGCAGCACCAGCAGGACGGTGTGCACCACGCGGGCCGTGCCGCGCACCCGACCCCTGCGCCAGTCGAACGACGAGAGCACTCCGCGGTCGGTCATGACGCGCTCCAGGAACGGGTGAGGCGGAAGTAGATCGCCGACAGGATCCCCAGCACCACGGCGAGCATCAGGCTCAGCGCCGTGGCCGAGCCGTAGTCACCGCCGAGGCTGTTGGCGAACGCGTAGTCGTAGATCAGCAGCAGGACCGTCGTGGTGGAGTTCGCCGGACCGCCGCCGGTGAACAGGAACGGCTCCAGGAACACCTGGGCGGTGCCGACGATCTGGAGGATGAACGTGATCAGCAGGACGCCCCGCAGCCGCGGCAGCGTCACGTGCCAGACCTTGCCCCACACCGACGCGCCGTCGATCTCGGCCGCCTCGTACTGCTCGGGCGGCACGCCGGTCAGCGCGGCGAGGTAGATGATGACCGTGCCACCGGCCGCCGCCCACGTCGCCTCGATCACCAGCGACACCATGGCCGTGCTCGCGTCCTGCAACCACGGCACCGGACCGATCCCGACAGCCCCCAGCAGCGTGTTGAACACGCCGTTGGGCGACGCGTCGTAGAAGAACTTCCACAGCAGCACGGCCACTACCGGCGGGATGACCACCGGCAGGTAGGCCAGCGTGCTGTAGAGCCCCTTGAACCGGCGGACCTCACTCATCAGCACCGCCGCCACCAGCGGG